>JAYVSC010000209.1:0-2775 GCA_043775705.1 Spirochaetales bacterium
GGCATACATGATGTAGAGCTGTCCCGTCATCAGGGAAAGGCCTTCATGCCTGGGATTCTGGAGGTGCATGATCTCATAGAGTTTGAGCGCGGTAGGGAAAAAATCGCGCACCAGTTCGGGATCATTTTCCCCGGTAAGCGCGGTCATGGGACTGACGTTGACGGGCGGCGAGCCTTTAGCCCCTGCGCTTTTCTGCGCCTGTGTTTCCTTGGCGGGAGGGGGCGCGAGCATGTCGGCCACGGAATTATAGGCCATCTGCTTGATTGAGCACCCGGCGAGAGGCAAGGCGCAAATCAAAACGAGGAAGGTTTTTTTCATACCGCTTTTTTCCTTTTCAGTTCCGATATAAAATGCTCATAGGCGGCGATGGTCGCTGACATGGAAGCCTGCTGGATTTCTCCCCTGCCGTCCCAATTGTTACCGTCCATAATATATAGATTATGCAGAACGCCTGCGGCGTCACGTTCGCCGAAAGACGGATCATGTTCCCGTCTGCGTTCCAGGGCGATCAATTCTTCCCGAAATACCTGGTCATATTTTTCATCAATCATTTCGATCGTATTGCTCATGCGATAAATATAGTAGTTTTTTTGGGTTCCTTCAAGTATACTTATATTTATATGGAAGAGAGCGAGATAATCAGACAAAAAGCCTTCGAGGAACTCTGTTCGGCCCTGGCCAGCGCCGATGACCCGGCGATGATAGGGGCATTTTTGACGTGCCTCTTGACGCCTTCGGAGCTGCAGGAGGTTTCCTCCCGCTGGGCTTTAGTACGCGAGATAGACGCGGGGACTACCCAGCGCGAGATTGCACGCAAAATGGGTTTGAGCCTCTGCAAGATCACCCGGGGTTCCCGGGAACTGAAAAAGGAAAACTCTCCCTTCAAACAGATGATCGATATATACTCCAACACCGGAAAACCGGAAAAATAAGGCTTTCCCCCGCAACACGCATACTTTAAAATGAAAACGGCACGGTTACCCGGGAAATGGGCAGCTGTGCCGTTTTTTGTAACTCCTTCTCGCCTTATTTCAGCAGTTTCGCGATTTCCGGACGCTGCCAGCGGATGGCGATATCGTAGGCGGTTTCGCCTGCAATGTTGCGCCCGGTGCGGTCTATCCGGGGAAGGGTGAGGAGGAGGATCACCGTTTCCTCATTGCCCATCCGCGCCGCATAATGCAGGAGCCCGTCGCCTATCGTATCCGTGCCGTCTGCCGCGTATTCAGCGATAACCGGGACATACTTCTGCATTTTGACCAGGGCCAGGCTAACCGCGCATTCTCCGGAATTGTCCGTGGCAAAGGGGTCTGAATCGGAGGAGAGCAGTATGCGGGCAAGGTTTTCCTGATCGCTTTTCACTGCGGATAAAAGCGCCGTCGTTCCCGTTCTGTTTCGGTTATTCACGGGGAATTTCGCGTTGATAAGGGCCTGCATGACTTCGTCGGAAGAATGCTCGGCGACTGCGATATGAAGGGGCGTATTGCCGTCGGAATCTACCAGATTGGTATTTGTTCCGATCACTGCCATGACTGTTTCGCTTGATTTTCGGAACGCGAGGGACAGAGGTGTGCGCCCGTACGAGTCGCGGGACATGGAATTTGCCCCAGAATTTCTGAGCATGACGATAATGGCGGCCGAAGAGTATTCGACGGCTTCATGGTAGGCATTTCTGCCGTACATGTCCTGCATGACGGGGGAAGCGCCCTTTTCGAGGAGCAGCTTGACCGCCTCGCTCCGGTTTGCCTGGATTGCGTCGGTAAGGGATGTTTTGCCGGTTTCGTCCACCGCGTTGATGTCGGCGCCCGAGGCGATCAGGGAGCGGACGAAGGGCAGGTTGCCGGTCCGGGATGCCTCATGCAGGGCCGTTTTTCCCGCGAGATTGCGCGCATTGATCAGTTTGTGCGCGTTCGAAAGCGCGTCATAGGATAAGAGGGTTTCTGCCGCGCTTGACGAGGCCCAGTTGATGCAGGCGTGGAGTGCGGTATTGCCCAGGAAATCGCGGGCGTTGATGTCTGCCTTTTTATCGGTCGCCGCGGCAAGGATGGTGCGGATCGCCGCGCTTGAATCCGACTTGACCGCGTTGAAAAGGGGCGTCTCGCCGTTTGCGTTGCGGGCATTCGGATCGCCGCCCTTTTCGATGATGTAGGAAACGATTGTCGTCAGCTGCCATTCTGCGGCCAGGTGAAGGGGCGTGTTCCCCGCACCGTCGGAGGATTTTATCACGTTCGAGTTGAGCACCCAGTCCTGCCTTCCCCCCATCCGGGTAAGGGCTGCTTTCAGGGCAGACTCTCCCGAAACATTCGGGTAGAACACGTCGGCGCCGTACGCGAGCAGGATTTCGCCCGATGCACGGTCGTTATTGCGGACAACGATATGGAGGGGGGAATCCCCGTTCTTGTCGCGGGCATTCACGTCGGCTTTTTTCGAGATCAGATAATCAATGATTGCCGGATCCGCTTTGGCGAGCACCGCTATATGAAGCGGCGTTCTCCCCTGGGAATCGCGGGACTGGACATTGCTGTCAAGGATAACCGCCTTGACCATCTCAAGGCCTGCCTTGATTGCTTTCGTGAGCGCGGTGTTTCCCTCGATATCTTCCGCATGAATATCCGCGCCCAGGCGGACAAAGAGTGTGGCCTGTTCCATCTGGTTGCGCTCTATCGCGAGGGAGAGGGGCGTAATACCTTTTTTGTTGCGCTCATTGGTATCTGCTCCGGCGGTAATCAGTGCGCGGATGATGTTTTCGCTCATCCCGAGGCGGGCGGCGATATGAAG
>JAYVSC010000210.1:0-9775 GCA_043775705.1 Spirochaetales bacterium
GAGGTCACCACGTCAGGAATGTCGCTTTCATTTTTGTTGTCCCATTTTGCGAAGGAGTCGTTAAGCTGTCCCATCATGTTTGCGTTGTAGGCTTTGGGGTTAACCGCTTCCACCGATTTGACCGTGTAGACGCCGTTTGTGAACACGATGGTCACATACACATCCATGCGGACTTCGGTCAATGTGGTGACGAGAAGCGCGCCTTTCGTGGACCCCTCATTGAAAGTGTACATCTTTTTGATGTCTTTCGAAGGATTGTCGGCTTCCGTATATTTTTTCACCCCGAGATCGGTGATTTTGGCAAGGGCGGCATCCTGTGCATAGATACACAGGCTGAAAAGCACAAGCATCAGTCCCAAAAATGGTCGTTTCATAAAATCCTCCAAAGTATTACAGTAATAGTTCCGATTATCAATATAAGTTACATGAATCAAATATACAAGTTTGAGAGGGCCTCCGGGCTCACGATAAGGGCGCGTCCGTTGATCACCGCGCCGGTCTATACGATGACCGATGTCTAGCTCAGGATGATTCCCTTGAAGTCTGACGTGGTGCCGAGGCTGGCAACTCCGGCTACCTGCCAGAAAATGTGCTCGGGTTTTGCGCCGCCGGCGAGGGTAACGATTACCGCGCTGCCGATTGTCAGGTCGCCGTCAATCTGGAAAATCCAGATGTCGTCGGCGCTTCCTGAAATGGTGAATGCCGTTGCGGCAGAAACGGTGCTCGTCCATTTATAGAGTCCCTTTACGAGAGTCTGTCCGCCGAGGTCCCCGGTGTCGGTACTGCGAGATTAGCCGCATACACCTTGCCTGTTACCTGCGAAGCGGTGGAGAATACATTCGAAGCGTCGGCGGTCAGGCTGAACCCCGTTACATAGGCCAGGGCTGCAGGGCTTACACCGATGTTTCCCGTGATGACGGACGCAGGTACGGTATCGATTCCCGATTTGGCAAGAATTGCAAAATTTCCGGCCGTGCCGAGCGATACAGGAAGCGGTCCTGTCAGGATTCGCTCTCCTGTCGTGAAGTGAAGGACAAATTGATTTCTCGGCACGCCGCCTGCTGAGGTTTTTACTGCTTTTGAAATGGTTGCAATGTACAGTGTGTTCATTGAAAGATTTACGGCAGGAACAAAAAGTGCGGTCTTTCCTGAACAGGAAACGGTTCCCCGGGGTTGTGGACACTATGACAACATCGTCCGAGTTTGAGCCGCCGCTTGTTGAAGTTCCGCATCTGGTGATTAATCCGGCTAAAGCCAATACCGCAATAAAAACTGAATTTTTTCTTTTTTTTTCCTTTTTGAGTCGTTTAAAATTTTCCGTCGATAAATAAATAATTCTGAGGCTTTCTCGAATTGAAAGGAAACGACCGGCAGGTAATACAGGATGAGACATTTCTTAATTGAGTAACATTTTTTTTAATTAATTTTTAATTTTTATTTTAACTAAACTTTGGGGCAAAGTCAAGTGTATTCGAAGGAGATCAACAGCAACACCGCAGTGCCGAGCATAACTTCTGCGCTTGAGGCAAAAAAAAACCTGGATATCCTTTCGGGTATTCAGGCTTTCTCTTCTTTCCTAGAATAGTTTTTTTATCTTGTCGGTTGTTTTTTTATCAACGGTTTTTTCTACCGTTTTTGCCCCTTCTGCAGCGGCTGCGTTCGCCGCTTTTTGGACGGGGGCCGCTTTCTCGGCAATAATGGCCTTAACCCTGTTTTCAGCTTCTGTTTTTTTGGCTTCAAGGCTTGTCCGGTAATTCTTTATGTCGTCGAGGGCCGCTTTTGACTTCGAAGCAACATCGGTAAAGCGCGCAATTTCGGCGGAATATTTTTGCTTTTCCTTCGCGAGATAAGAGTCGCCTTCGCGCTTGATGCCTGCCTTGAACTGTTCAATCTGCTTTGCAATCTGGTCCTGCATTGCCTTGCTAAGCACGGAATCGAGATCGGTGGCAACCTTGAGTTTGAGTCCATCGGAAGGGGAAATGACTGCGCTGACGTCAAGCCTGATTTCGGTAATTCCGGCGAGGATATCCCCGTAGGCTGAGTATAGGACTGCAGGCTTGAAAGCGGCAACGGTCGCGTTTGCGTTGGCGACAAGGATGCCCGAAGAGATGCGCACCGTCTCGTCGTTCGAAACGCTGAAGGTTCCTTTGAGGCTGAGGTTTCCCTTTATCGAGGGCACACCGGTCTGGTCTCCGGCTGAAAGGGAAAGAGGATAGCCGTTTCCCGTAAACGCCGAGTCGAGGAGCACCGGTGCTCCGCTCCGGAGATCAATAGTACCCGAAACATTCTCGGCCATTTTGCCGTGTGAGGCATCGAGGATTATCGACATCGGCTTGTTCAGCTTGTCCGCGTCATCCGTGATGTTCTTGACCACTGCGCTGCCGGAAAGCCCGCTTGCGGCATCGGAGGCCGATAGGGCAACATGCTCGAGCAGCAGGGCCGGCATGGAGTCTTTCCCGAAAGTGAAATTTCTTCCGGGAAGGCGGTCGATGGCTTTCGATTTGGATTCAAGGGTTTGCGTCTTGGCCTTTTTTGCTCCGCTCTGCAGACCGCGAAGGAGGGAAAGTCCCTTTTCCGCGTAAGGATAATAGGCACCGAGGGTATTCACGATAAAGGTATTGAAAACACCGGAAACCAAGGTTTTACCCGATTCAAGGTTGAGTGATTTGACCGAGTTCGCAAGATTTTTTATCCGCTCTCCATCGGCCTTTACCGCCGCGTCGGCCGCTTTTGCAAGCGCGGCGATTTTTTGGGAATCGGCGGACACTGCGGAAGCCGTGTCCTGTGCCGCAGCGATCGTTGTTTCGGTCGTCTTTATCGCAGCCTGGATATCCGAGAGCGCTGCCTGCGCCTCCTCAACTGTCTTGATGGAGTCGATTTTCAGAGCGGTAATTTTCTTTCCGTCCGAGAGCGCTTTATTCACGTCGCCCCTGACCTCGCCGCTCTTTGTGTCCCATTTGGCATACAGAGCGGGAGCGGTCTGCGTGATATCGGCGATAATCGCGGGAGACTGGAGCGAAGCCTTTTCGTTTTCCAGGAATTGAAGGGGGTCAAGCTGGGATAACACCGATGCAATCCCCGAGTCAACGGAGACTCCGGATTTAACTTTGTTCACTTCGTTCAGGATAGCGCCGCTCACCGGATTCGGCTTCGCGTTTTTGGCCTGGGATGCCTGTTTTTTGTCAAAGGCTTTTTGCTTTTTCGGGGGAAGCGCGCCGGTTACGGTTCTGTCGGTATTCCAGGTTATTCCGGTAACCTCGACGTTTTTGGCGACCAGCTTGCCGCGGGAGAGTTCAAGGAGATTGAAATCGAGCTCGGTCTTGCCGAGGGAAAACAGGTTTTTCATCGGGGTTTTCCGGTTGGCGACCGTGAGGTTTTCCAGGGAGAAACGGGTATGCAGAAGATCAAAATCGATTTTTTCCATATCGGCGCGGGCACCGAAGGCGCCTTCCAGGGCTGACTTCAGTACGTATCGGGCGATCTGGTTCCTGAAGACCGTAAGGGCGAGGCCAACAACCAGGACGCAGAGCACGGCAGCGATAACGGCGACGAGGTTGAATCTTCCTTTCTGCTTTTTGATCTGCTTCGCGATTCCGTCAATTTTTTTTGCCAATGCCGCGTCGGTGACCGCTTCGGTATTGAGGACATGAAGGATATGTCCTTTTTTTGGGTCCGTTTCGGCGATGAACAGGGATTCGATAAAAAGCCGGTCCGCGGGAACGAAAAGCTTTTTGAGTATTTTTTTCTGGTACTGTTTCTCGGTGTATTTTTTTCGAAACAAGGGATGGATTTTGATTTTTTTACTCATTTCAGTATTCCTCTCGGGTCGGGGGCATCGATAATCTGCTTGATAAGCGGAAGCTGTACAAACACCTTGGCGAATTTGCTGTTCACGATTTTCTGCTGAACGGTTTTACGATATGTGTTCACGAGAAAGAGAAAGATGAAATACATAGGTATATATACGATCAGGCCGGCAGCGAGGCCGCCTGCGACCATTGTATTGTTAAAACGGGTCAAGCCGACAAAGGGTGTCTGGTAGAGAGAAGTATAAATGCCTTCCATAAAATGAAGGGAAAGGATTCCGTAACCGAGGCTTTCGACCAGTACATCCGCGAAGGGGACGATAAAGCTCGTCAGAATGAGGGTGAGAAAAAACGATCCCTTGTTGATGCGGATAAAAAGGATGAAAAAGAAGAGAAAAGCCCACAACAGATTGGCTTTCGGTATAAAAGCGAGCAATAAACCGAGCGATACCGCATGGGCTATATCCCCTGGATGCGCATTGGTGTTCAGCGCGAGAAAAAACGATTTGATATATTTGAACACAGTGTTCTCCTCCTGAAATTCTCCACCGGCAACGCCGGCTACCTATATTTTGGTCTTACGGCGGATATTTGTCAACGAGGGGCCGCATTTAACCGAAAATGCGGTTTTCCGCCGGGGTATGGTGAAAATGATACTAGTTGGTATATAATTTGGTGTCCAGTATAATTTCAAGGAGCAATCTATATATGCATAAAATTCTTGCCGGAATGGTTATATTGGCAGCGGTGTTGTTTTCGGGATGTACTTTACCCGAGGGCAACAAGCGACCGGTATTGGAAGCGCCGGCTGCGTATAAGGTCAGTTATGACGGAAACGGCAGCACCGGCGGAACCGTGCCGACGGATGCCAAAGCGTATGTGTCGGGGGCAAATGTCACCATGCGGGATACTGTTGATATCCTGGTTAAATCCGGTTTTAAATTCAACGGATGGACTATCACATCAGACGGAAGCGGACCGGTGTATACCGCGCCGGGATCATTCAAGATTACCGAGGACATCACTTTTTACGCAAAATGGCTTGCCGATTCCGTAAATACGTATACGGTTTCCTATGACGGCAACGGAGCCGACTCCGGAAGCGTACCGCTCGATTTCATCAATTATGATTATGCTTCCGGGCAAAAGGCAATTGTTTTTGGAAACCGTGCTTCCCTTGCGAAAACCGGCAATTGCTTTCTCGGGTGGAAGATTGGAACCGACACCACGGTGTATACAGCCGGAAACAAGATTTCCGCCACTTCGAATACTACCTTCGTTGCCGTTTGGGGACCTACACGCATATTCACTACTAGAAATATGAAAACTGGGGCATATGATCCCGTAACTGCCACGCAAAAGGCGGAAGCGACACACTGCATAGTGTTCGTCGATAGTGCGGTCTCCACAGTTACGGACAGCTTTGCCTCATCGATAGCCGCCGAATTCGACGCCAATATTTACGAAAAAATCACCGGCAGCTTCGGGGACGAAAGCGACGTCGACGATAACGGGAAGGTGATCCTGCTGCTGCTCGATATCCAGGATGGGTATGCCGGTTCCGGGGGATATGTGGCGGGTTTTTTTGATCCGACCAACGAGTTTTCCACTTCTACGTATTCCGATTCAAATCAGGCCGATATGCTTTTTCTCGATCTGTATCCGTCACCCGCTGACGGTTCCGTTCTCAAAGAGACCGCCGCCCACGAATTCCAGCATTTGATCAATTTTTCGAATACGGTTCTTGTGGACGGAACGAATCAGGATGTATGGATTAATGAAGGTCTATCCTCCGGCGCCGAGTCCATTTATACCGGACTCCCGATTCAGGACAAGATAACGTACTTTAATGAAGATCCCGCCAAAACAATCAGGCAGGGCAATAACTTTTTTGTCTGGAACGGATATTGGGAATCTTCCGACGGGGGGGGAGACATTCTGGCAGACTATTCAACTGTCTATCTTTTCTTTCAGTGGCTCCGCATACATGCGGAGAACGGGACTGCCATTTATAAGGATATTATTTCTTCCAGTCACCGCGATTATCAGGCGGTAACCGAAGCTGCCGCGGCCCGGATCAGCGCGAATTTTGCATCCTGGCCAAACCTTCTCAGTACCTGGATGACGGCGAATATGTTCAACAATCCGACAGGTTTCAAGGGATACAAGCAGGAATTGGGAACAATCGCCATGCTGGGCTCCTATTCCGCGGGCAACGCGCAAAAATCGCTCTATCCCGGTGAAGGCGTGTGGTCTCTCATGCCGGCGTCACTCAGCAGCAACACGCCGCCCGCCGGAGGCGCAAATATCAGGTATCTCGGTATCACGAGGGCTTCGGGGGCCATTGATACCACAGGGCCCGCGTATTCGGGGGATGTATCGCTCGTGTATAATGCAAATTCCAACAATAACGATATTGGTGAAAACGGCTTTGTGGCCAGCGTCAGCGAGGCTGCGCGCTTCAGCATGAGCGCTCTCGATTCCGTCGAGGCTGCGCGCTTCAGCCTGCGTGCCCTCGATTCCGTCGAGGCCGCTCAGTCCCTGCCCTCAAGCTATCCCATCAGCATACAGCTCACTCCCGGAGGCGGCCTTTCGAAGGACAGCCACCGTGTACAGGCGGCACCCCCAAGCTATTCAGGCGCACGCACCGCCGGGAGCGGAAGATGAAAAATAATTACTTCGCTGTTTTTATTCTGGTCGCCGCTATGCTCATTCTTGTCTTGAGCCCCGCCCTTGCGTTCGGCAAGGCTGAGGCGAAGGGAAAGAAAAAGACGTCGCCGGGCGCGAACTCCCTTTCTTCGCCCTGGGCAAGAGCTGAGGCGGGGGAAATAATCCTCGTCGCCGGTACTGTGCGGCTTGTCGGGAATGAACCTCTGACCGCTTTGGTGCTTACCGATGCGGACGGGAAGGACTGGTATCTCGATGAAGAGGGAAAAAAACTGCTCATGCCTTTTCTGCAAAAACCGGCGCTGGTGCGCGGAAAGGTGGCGCTCAAGGAAATGATCCTGGCCAACGGAACGATACTTGAGTCGCGCAGGATACTGACGGAAGTAGAGATTGTTCGGTGAAAAAAAAGACGGCCGCCGGAAACATACCGGCGGCCGTCTTTTTTTTACGTTTTATTTTAGAGGCCCAGATCCCTGGTCAGTTTGGCCTTCGATACCGAGAGTATTTCTCCCGTCTCGACCCGGAGCAGCTTGAGGAAAATCTCGTATTTGCCGTCCTTGAGATAGAGGCGGCCTGTCACCATTACCTCTGCCCCCAGGAAGGCGCCGAGCCTCACGGCTGTCGAGTCCTCGACGGAACCGGAATACTGGAGCTGCTGCTCGTCAATGAGTTTCTGCAGATCCTTGCGTTCCACGATGATGAAGGGTTTTGTCTGCATGGCAGAGAGCAGAATGGCCTCGCTGAAATATTCAGCCTGTTTTTTCATGTCGGCCGTGCTGTCGCTTTCGTTCAACCCGACGGGCAGAAGCACTGCCTTCGTGGAGGGGCCCACAGAATAGGTCGAGTAGTCGACAAGATTTTTCATCGCGTCCTGGAAAAGCTTCGCGAGGGTCGCGTCCTTTTCCTCGCCTCCGATTTTTTTTGCGTCAAAATAGGGATCGTCAACGACAAGCGGGGCCTCGCTGAGCCAGGCGAGCTCCTCGCGGGTAAAGCGGATGATTATGGTCTCGAGCTTGTCTGTCTGAAAATTGCTTCCGGTATGGTGGGACACAGAGGCCTCGCTTCCGCCCGCGCTCTCTCCCCGTTCGCCGTAGGTGAGGAAGATATAGCGGGCATCGGTGAACTGCGAAATCTGGCGCAGTATATACTCGCCCTGAAGGGGGAGGCCTCCGGTGCCGACGGAAAAAAGCTTGATTCCTTTCGATTTCGCGAGGCGCGAGGCATCCGCGTAGGTAAACTTCTGGCCGTAATCAAGATGGGGTTCGGCGTCAGTGATGGTGAAGGCAAGCCGGATGCCGTCCCTGTTCCAGTCGAGCTTCGCGAGAGTGTCGCTCAGCGCGGTTTGGAGGTCCTCGGGCGTATCGCCGCCGCCGTCGGCCGTTACCCTGTTCAGCTCCTCCTGGAAAGAAGCGAGATCTGAGGTGAAGGGCACTACCGTCGTGACGTATAAGTCGTCCACATCACGGTACAGTACAAGCGCAAAGCGGACAAAGGGTTTCGGCGTAACGGCGCTCACGTTCTCGTTGATTATTTCGATTGTGCTCCGCAGTCTCTCGATTTCCTCTCCCATCGAGCCGGTCGTATCGAGAATGAAGGCGATGTCGAGGGGCACTTCCTTCATCGTTTTCCGTTTTCCCTGAAGGAGTATCTCGATGTTTCGCGGTCCCTTTCGGTCGACCGTAACCGTCTTCCGGTCCGTACCGTAGGAGACCAGCACTTTGTAGGAAGAGGCATCGGGATACTCCAGGGGAAAGAGGTGAAAGATGCCCGATGCGTAGGTTCGCCCGGTCGCGACGGTTTTCCCGTTGACTTGCACCGTGATATCGGCATTGCTGACGCTCTTGCCCGCGGAATCCCTGACAGTAAGTATTATTCTCTCGCCGATGTTCAGAGGGTAGGATTCTACCTCGCCCTTGTACTGCTCGAGAAATTTCACGAAATAATTGAACTGGTCATTGTCGTCCGAGTATCCGGCTTTCAAGCCTGACTCTGTTGGCGTTTCATTTCGGGGTGCGCTTTCGCGTGAAGGGGGGGCGGCGGAGGTAACAGGGGAAGAATCTCCTGTGCCAATCATGTAACTTTCCCCTTCGCCCTCGTCAGCTGATTTCATCATACCGCGCTCGGCGGGGGCCGCAGGAGTTGCAGGAGCCGTAGGAGCTGCCATTGAGCCTGCCGACTCAACATCGGAGGACGAGGCCCCGCTTTCTGCCTTTGCGGGAGAAGCGGCTTCTTTTTTGTCAACCGGTTTTTCGGCGATTACGGAAACCGGCGAAGACAAATCCTTTTCGCTCGCCTTCGGGGATGCCGCGCAGGAAACAAACAGCGCAAGCGCCGCCAACAGGGTAATCAAGAATTTCATTTGAACCTCCGACTGTTATTTCTTTGAATGGCACACAGCGCTCATTCTTTTTTTTCTTTTATTGCGGGAAACAGGCGCGCGATCACAAGCAGGAGCGCCACTGTGACAAGCGCGAGCACCGCATACAGTACCCATTTCTTCCCCTCGAATTGACGGAGGATAGGGAACAAGGGATTGCTCCCTTTCAATGGAATGCACTCGGCCATCCGGGCCGTTTCGGTCTCCTGCACGAGAAGATCGTCCTGTATCAGCGCAAGATCGTACCGGGCGGCTTTCGCACCGGGATTCCCGCCCATAATTTCATAGCCGCCTGACGCGTCCGCGAGGAAGCAGAGCGCCGGGGCAAAATAGGAAGCCGTTATGCGGGAAAGGTTCAGCCTTTTGTTGTCGCCGTTGTCAATTACAAGACGGATTTTTACGGTATTTTCGTCCAGAGCGGAAAGAGGAATATTGATTTTCGCCGTACCCGATTCACGGCTGCTCCATGAGACTTCCTGCCATTTATTCCATATGAGCGAAATGCTGTTCTGCGCCTCGAGCACGAGGTTTCTGGAAAACGCGCCTTCCGCCTCAAGTGTCAGATTTTTCCACTCGGGGGAGGACTGACTCAGACTTATCATCCAGGTTGTGGTATTGACTGTGCCGTCATATATTTCCACTGCATCCGGTTTGATTTCAACCGTTTCGCCCTGTCCGAAAAAATACGGTATTTGGGTGTTTTCCCGTACGACTCGCAGCGCATCCGCGTTTCCCCCAAGGGAAGCGGTCCGGTTGAGTACTACCCGGTAATAACCGCTTTTACGTATATCGACCGGCGCGTGCCAAGCGTAGCCGGCTTTATCAAAGGGTCCGCCGCCGAGAGCGTATTTTTTTACCAGGTTTTCACTTTTCCATTCGGGATTTGTCTCGACGGGAGACCAGAGCGCCTCCTGTGCCGATTCAA
>JAYVSC010000211.1:0-4857 GCA_043775705.1 Spirochaetales bacterium
ATCATCCGGAGGGTGGTCGTCTTCCCGCAGCCGGAGGGTCCGAGCAGCGTCACGAGCTCGCCGGGCTCAATCGTAAACGAGGAATCGCGCACAGCGGCGACATCCCTTTTCCCCTTGGTATTCGGGTATATTTTCGAGACATGATCAAGGGTCACTGCAACGCTATTGCCCATTATTTTCTCCTTCGTCTTTTCAATTAATTTTATCCGACAATGTTTTTTTCCATAACGCCCTGATCACGGACGGAAATATTCATAATGCCGAAAGCCGCAAAAACGATGATTATCAGAGCCGTCGAAAGTACGCTTGCGAGACCAAAGCGTAAGTTTTCCGAAAAGTTGTAGATTTGGACGGTCAGGTGATACCACTTCGCGGATATCAGGAAGATGATTGCGCTTACCGCCGTCATCGAACGGACGAAGGTATAGGACATGCTCGAGATGAAGGCCGGCCTTAATATCGGCAGCACTATGGTCCTGAACACGGTAAGGGAGTCAGCCCCGAGATCCTGAGCCGCTTCCTCTATGGAAGGATCAACCTGTCTCAGGTTCGCAACTCCGCCCTCAAGGCCGACGGGCAATTCCCTCACCACATAATTGATGATTATGATAGCCGCCGTCCCTACCAGCAGAAGAGGAGCCTTATTGAAGGCAAGAATGTACGAAATGCCGAGCAGTGTTCCGGGAATAGCGAACGGCGTCATGAGCAGGGCCTCGAGCACCCGCTTCCCGAAAAAAGTTTTACGAACCAGGATGAGCGCGCCTATCATCGAAAGAATTCCGGCGATCGGCGTCGCGATGGCAGCAAGGGTAACCGTGTCGCCGATTGCCTTCTTTCCCCGGCTCAGGGCCTCAACGATATTTTCAAGGGTAAAAGTATAGTCAATGCCCCAGTTCCTCACAAAGCACCCTGCTATTATCGTCCCGTAGAGGCCGATTATGATTGCGACGAACATGCCCACAAGCAGGGCGAGAATAATCCGTACCGGAGGAGAGGCGAGCTCGGTCAGGCGGCTCGAAGGCTTCCCCGTAACGGTGACAAAGCTTTTTTTCGATACCCAGTAGCGCTGGACTAAAAAGGCAGTGAGGGTAGGCAACAACAGCATGATTGACAAGGCGGCTCCGCCGCCCAGGTTATTCCTCCCGGTTACTTCCATGTAAGCTTCGACCGAGAGCACCCGGTAGCTTCCCGCGAGAAGCAGTGGATTCGCAAAGTCGGCGAGGCTGTTCGTGAAGACCAAAAGCCAGGAGCTCAATACCCCGGGCATCGCGAGGGGCAGCGTGATTGTCATGAAAGTCTTGAACCGTCCGGCGGACAAGTCGAGGGCCGCGTCCTCCTGCGTAGAGTCGATTGCCCGAAGCACGCCTGAAAGGGTCATGAAAGCGATTGGAAACATGCCTATCGTCTGCACGATCACGAGTCCAAAGAGGCCGTAAATGCTGAAAGAGGAAAGCCCGAGCAATTGCCGCGTGATGAGCCCGTTGTTTCCCGCAAGCAGTATCACCGAAAGGGTGAGAGAAAACGGCGGCGAAATTACCGGTAACGTTGCGAGGGCGCTGATGAGCCCTTTTCCCCGTATCGAGGTGCGCGTAACCGTGAAGGCAAAAAGGAAGCCGATCACCGTTGAGGTCGTTGCGGTTAGAACCCCGAGCAGGATGCTCCCCGACAGCGCTTTCAGGTAATTGGCTTCGAGGGCCTTTTTCCACACTGACAGAGACAGATTCCCATCCTTCATGACAGTCAGCCGGACCGTCTCGAAAAGCGGATAGGCTATAAAAACAAAGGCGAAGACCGCGATCGCAATGATCGCGAAGGACGAAACCCGATCGCGGGCAAAAACCACGACAAGCCAAATTATCGAAAATATAATCAGTATCCCGATTGAGAATATCAAGAGAAGGCGGTCAAAACCGCTGTTCGCGCCGGCGGTGCGCATGACGAGCAGGATGCCGTTTATATCGCTTCCGTCCGCGTTTATCAGGGGCTTGAACGTGACGGATGTTTTTATGCCATCAAAGAGAAATTGCTTTTTCGTCGTGTAGTCCTCAAAATAATAGGCACTGTCCAAACCCTGCACGAACTCGCTATCCTGCCGGTTTACATTCCAGAATTCGGATACTCTCTCCAGATTGCTTGAAAGGACATAGGTACCGCTGGCGCCGTCGGGAGCGACGAAGGCTAACTGCGCGCCGCCAAGAATCTCGGCGGAATTTTCGATCCAGGCAGGGAGTGCCGATGCATCTGAGGGCGCAGTCTTGATAAATAGATCTGTCTCATTCGTTCTCATCCGGTCGACGATCCCGACAAACGCACTGCGGATGGATGAGAACACCCAAAAATCCGCAGATGCGAACATCGCGAACGCGACGGCGAAAACAATCAGTTTTTTCCGCGCGCTCTGCATATGCTACCTCTTTGATCCTATTTCTGCATTCCAGCGGTCAAGCAGCCGGGTTTTGTTCACCTTATCGCCGTCCCACAGAAAATCCTGGTTGACAAGCTTCAACTCGCTGAACGAAAACGCGTTCTCGTTTTTCGGAGCTATCTTCGAAAGCGGAATCACGTACCATTTTGCGATAATTGCCTGTGCTTCCTTTCCGAGCACGAAGTCGTACAGTTTCTTCGCGTTCACCGCGTCTTTTCCGCCCTTTATCATGGACATGGACGCGATCTCGAATCCGGTTCCCTCTGTCGGTATATTGATGACTACCGGTGCCTTTCCGTCAACCTTGAGCTTGACCTGGTCATGGGCGAAGCCGATCGCTATCGGGATCTCGCCGATCGCGACGCTCTTGCCGGGGGCAGACCCGCTCTTGGTATACTGGTCGATATTCGCGTCAAGCTTTCGGAGATAGTCGAAGGTTTTTTCCTCGTCCCCGTTGAAGACATAGCGCATGGTCGTAATGAGCGTATAGGCGGTTCCCGAGGTGTTCGGGTTCGGCGCGCGGATATAGCCCTTGTAGATGGGTTTGGTCAGATCGTTCCAGGAAGTTGGAACCGGGAGATTCAATTCCTTGGCGCGCACCGTATTGGTCACGAATGAAAGGGGGCCGACGTAGAGACCGATCCAGTAGTTTTCCGCATCGCGGTATTTTGCGGGTGTATTGTCCGCCGCCCGAGACTTATAGGGCGTAGTCAAGTTCATTGTCCGGGCGGTGATGTGGTCAAGCCCGACGCCGCCAACCCAAATAGATGCCTGCGGATTTTCTTTTTCCGCTTCCATGCGGGCGATAACCTCGCCGCCTGAAAGGCGGATAAAGTCGACAGAAATGCCGGTAGTAGCCTTGAAGAGGTCAAACAATTCCTTGGCAAGCGGCTCTTCGAGTGTCGTGTAGGCAGACACCTTTTCCTGCGCGGCAAGGGCTGCTATGGCGCACGAGATCAGCAATACAGCGAGAAAACTCTTTTTCATATCATCTCCTCCAAAAAAAACATGTATACAGATTTTTTCTGTATACATGTAGATTAAGCCCGTTCTATCAGGAGGACAATGCGGCGTTTCTGCTCTTTTGTTGAATATTTGAACCTGCCGATTCAAATATTTTGGTTCATTCCCGCTCGAGCGGGATGTGGATTCTTACGGCGCTATAGAACCGAAAAAAGCGTCGATGCCGCCGTCCAGCTCGATAGTCTCCACCGTAGACGCCAGTTTTTTCCCGTTGTACAAAAGCTGCCCGTAAAACGAGTCGCCCTTGAAAAGATCCCTGTAGGGGAGCTTCGATGAGCGCATGATCGCGATTTTCTCGAAATCAATGCTGTAGGAACCGGTAAAAATGAGATCAACCTGGTTTTTGGAAAATTTCTGCACGTCATCCCGTATTGATATGAAGGCGGCGGCGGCATCCTCAAGCCTTCCCTCGCCGGCAATGAGTATATGGATGCGGGGATAGCGGCCGCTCTGATAGGTATAGCGCTGCAAATATCTGAAAACGGCCGAACTTGAGTCGGACCCGGGAAGGGCGATAAATAGAAAGTCATCAACGCCTTTGGAAACCTTTGGCAGGGAGTCTTCATCGCACAGAAGCAAATACAAATGCTGTCCGGCCGGAGTTTCACCCTTTTTCAGGACGGCGAATTCGGAAGGATTGATATACGGAATTTTTCCGCGGGCGATGCCCTTCAAGCCCTTTATTCCGAGTTCTTTACAGTCGCTCAGAAGGAAATGGGTCGGCTTGGCCGCATCCCGGCAGTTAACCACGACCGGCGACGCAAGACCGGATTCTTTCATCTCGAGGCAAAATTCCTCGAGAAAAAACACGAATTTGTCGCTCTCCTCATTCCATAAAAGCGCGACGGCGCGGATGCCTTCACTCATTTGAAACTCCCGCTGCTCTGCACGACGCTGCACAGGGCATCAATTATTTCCCGGTCAAATTTTGTCCGTGAATCGCGGACGATGGCCAGTGCCTGAGTATACTCGACTTTTTCCCGCTGGGGGCGCCGGGCAATAAGAGCCGCAAAGGTTTCGGAAACGCCGATAATTTTCGCGAAGACGGGTATCGCGTCCTTGCGCAATCCTTCCGGGTAGCCTGAGCCGTCGTTCCGCTCATGGTGATACAGCAATGCGCCGCGGATATTTTCGGGTATTTCCAGCTCGCCGAAATAAAGGGAGCCCTTGATTGTGTGACTTTGGATAAACTCCATATCCTCGTCGGTAATCTCTGTCTTGGCGATAATCTTCTGCAGCCGTTCCTGGTCAAGCATCAGGTATCCCGCGTCGTGGGCAAGGGACGCCCGGTATATATCCTGGCAGTCGATACTCGACATGCCAAGGTGCTTCGCGATTCCGCGTGAAAGCTTTGCGACGACGAGGGACTGGTCGTTGCCCTTCAGAATAGTCTTGAGTTTCTCGGGGAC
>JAYVSC010000212.1:0-32876 GCA_043775705.1 Spirochaetales bacterium
TGCTCGCTTGAAAAAGACGTGTACTCCCGGTCCCTGAAAGACGTGGTGATCGCGACGGACAATCCGTTCCTGTCGGCAGAGAACTGGTCAATAAAGGAGTTCTGATGCGATTTCTGCGCTTTATGGTGCGCGAGTTCCTTATTCACGGCATTTTGTTCGCCGTCTCGGGAACCGCCATCCTCGCAAGTCTTTATCTGCTTTCCATCGGCGCGCCGGCGGAAAGCTACGCGGCGACGGGACAGTCCTTTCTCCTGCTTATCACCGGGTCGAGCGACTTTTCGTCAGCTCATCCCGGCTTCAGCGCAGGTCGCATCATCGCAAGCGGGGCGGCGGTGACCCTTCCTCTTGCGCTGACCGCGCTCATCATCCTGACCTTCTCGGCACTCTGCAGCGCCGCGTACGCGACGACCGGCCGCTATCTTGCCAGCCATCACGGACAGCGCGGCCAGGAAGGCATCGGCCTCCTCATGGGACTGATAAGCTCGATACTCGCCGCCGTGCCTCTGTTTGTCGGTTTCTGGGTGCTCGCCAACGGCTTCGGCAGCGAGGCTCCCTTCCTTCTCATCGCCCTGGTGACGGTCGCACTTGGCGGCTTGTCCTGGGACGCCTCCGCTTTCCTGAAGGCGGACATGATGAACCAGGTGGAGACCACCCATGCGACCGTATTCACCACGCTGGGTCATGACCTCGGTCGCTTCTTCCCCCTGCCCGGAACTTTTTCCGGCTACCTGTTTTCCTCGAGCCTGCCGCGTTTTATCCCGTATCTCGCGGGCAAGGTGCCGGCCATCATCGGCGCGGTAACCATCGCCGAGATCGTGTTTTCGTTTCCCGGCCTCGGCAGCACCCTGCTCGACGCCCTTCTGGCGACGAATACTGACCTTCTGGTTGCCGCCGTCTTTATTCTGCTGTGCGTGAACGCGATTGTCGCCTTCATGGTCAAATCCTTCCTGTTTCTTATATATCCGAGGTGGTATGAAAAAGCTATCTAGAATACTCTCCATTCTGCCCCTGGTTCTCCTTGCCTCGCCCCTTATCCTCGCATGGATCCCCGGCAGCTTTTTTGAGGGAGCGTTTCTCGCTTCCCTGATGGACGCCTCTTACGGCGCTTCCCTTCTCGCGTCGTTCAGGGAACTCTCGGTAACCCTCGCGGCGACCATGGTTTTCGCTATGGCGCTGACGATCATCCTCGGGTATACGAGCGTGCTGTCGATGCGTTTCGGCAGGGCGGGCGCGAGCGTTCTGAACGCGGTGGAATCGGTTCCCGCGATTCTCGTGGCGCTGTTCTGCTACGCGCCGGTGTCCGGCTATCTCGCCCGGCATACGAGCGCCGCTTCCCAGTCCATGTCCCTGTTCGTGTTTATCCTCGCGGCCACCATCACCACGCTGCCCGAGGCAGTGCGCGGAATAGCCATTCCGCTTACCGACCTCTATCACCGCAAGTACAGCATCTCGTTCCGCTCCTACGGCTTCACCAAGAGGCGAATCCTCGCGGTGCTGATGAATACCGCCTCGATGCGCAATGCGCTGAAGCGCGCCGCCGCGGGCATTTTACTCAAGACTCTCGTCCTGGACTGTTCCTTCGGCTTTATCATCCAGCTCGGCTTCGGCAGCTACGGTACACCGGCCCACATGAGTCCCGGGGCCCTGATCGCGGCAAACCGCGACGCCCTTTTTGAGGGCGGGCGTCCGCTCCTGTTCTGGCTTCCCTCCGCGCTGCTTGTCGCTGTCAGCACCGCGTTCCTTCTTACGCTGAATGACCGCAGGGAGGAGAGCGTATGACCCCGGTAATACTGAAACACTTTTCAATTACGCTCAAAAACCGGTCCCTGCTCAAGGACTGTGATTTCGCTTCTGAGCCGGGAACTTCCACGGTGATCATCGGGCCGACCGGTGTGGGTAAATCAGTTTTGCTGAAGACTATCGCCGGCATTCTGTCCACCCAGGCATTCAGCTTCGGCGGCGGCATGAAGATCAGCGGGCTCGACGGCTATCTGGACGGACGCAAGACAAAGTGCGACGTCTGGTCGGCAATCATGCAGAAGGGTCTGGTCTTCGTGCCGGCAGAGAGCGCGCAGGCAATGAATCCCGCCCTTACCCTGGAGCAGAACCTTAAGCTGCTCGCCCCCGAGGAAAGATGTGTGATCGTGCGGAGGCTCGGAGAATATTTCGGCCTCGACTTTGACGCCTTCGCGCGCCTTTATCCGGACGAGGTTTCAGGCGGCGAGCTCCAGCGCGTCACGCTGATGATTCTCCTTTCGCGCACGGGGAACCTTGTGCTGCTGGACGAGCCGACCGTCAATCTTGACCGGAATTTGCGGAAGCGTTTTGTCGAGTTTCTGAACAGCGAGATACTCTCCGACAAGAAAAAAACAATCATCATGGCCAGTCATGACCTTGATTTTATCAAGGCATTGAAGCTCGACAAGGCCTATACTCTCGAGAACGGAAAAATAATCCCCCTGACCGAAATACCGGGCGCCGGCGGCTACGAGAAACAGGCTGCAAAGAAAGTGAGCGGGCCGGCTCTTGATCTGACCGACGTGTCTCAGCGTTTTTTCAAGCGCGGGATTTTCGGGGAACGCACCTTCACCGCTTTCAAGGCCCTGTCCATAAAGTTCGAGCGGTCAACCATCTACGGCATTACCGGACCCTCCGGCTGCGGCAAGTCGAGCATGATCAAGGCAATCCTGCGCCTGATGGACGGAACTAAGGGTTCGATCTTTCTTGATGACGAGGATCTTGTGAAATTGAAGCCCGCGGAGAACGGACGCGACCCGAAGGCATTTAAGCCCTTTCGCCGCAAGATGGCAGTCGTCCAGCAGGATTCCCGCTTTTCGTTTTTTCCCGATCTGAAAATAAGGGATTCATTCGCCCAGATTTCGAGCGACAGAACGACGAGCGGCGGGGCCACGATGGAAGAGCTGGAAAAAAATCTTTCGAAGGTGGGACTGTCGGGCGTGCACCTTGACGCCTATCCCCATTCGCTGTCCTCCGGGGAAATGAAGCGCATGGACATCGCGCGCGCCCTCACCGCGAAGCCCGAAGTGCTCCTGCTCGACGAGCCCTTCGCTCACATCGACTTCGAGACCCGGACCCGCGTGATGGGCGCCATCTCGGATTACATGGCAGAGAACGCAACGATATTGATCGTCGTTACCCACGAGGATTTTGACCTGCGTTACTTTGTCGAGGAAAGCTTTGATTTTCCCGAGCTGACGGGACAGATTGCCGCAGCCAGGTAAATGAAAAGACCCGAAAAGCCCCCGCACCTGTAGTGCGGGGGCTTTTCATTTGCAAAGAGGAATTATTAATAATTTGTAAGCGCTGCCGGGGGAAGCGGCTGAATGTCCGTTGCCCCAGATTGAATGCAGTCCAAAACACTGGAACGGCCGCGTCTGCCGCTTCCCCGAGGAGTTCTTGCTCAATTATTCAGCTGAAGAAAACTATTTTGTGTAGGTGTTGGGCCCGAGCATGGCATTATCGGCATTGCTGATCTTAGTCCCATCCTCGCTCAGCGTGAAATCCTCGGTCGCAAGGCCTGCATCGGTGAACGTATATATAGACCCGGTATTGAGGGCGACTGTCCCGCTTGAAGTAAGGGTGCCCATACCCGGCAGCGTTATGGCGCTGGTATAATCGGTTCCGTCAGTCACCGTTATACTTCCGCTGATGGGGGTACCGCTGACCGGGATACCGTCATTTATCGTTGCCAGGGTCCAGACTCCGTTTATGGTGACGGGTTCCGCGGGCTTCATCGCGCCGTGCGTATCAAAAGAATAGTTGGCGGGAGCCGCACAGGAAACAAGCAGAAGGGCGGCGCAAAGGGCGGCGCCTTGAGTGATATACAAGAATTTCCGCATATTATGAAATCTCCTTTTCATTATCCGCATTCAGTATACAGTACTCGGTTCAATATCACAATGAAGGGAAACGCACCTCGTAGTCTGGAAATCCGGCCCGCTCGCTTGAAGGCGAAAAACGGCTTTTATAGAGCCTCTTCCAGTATTTGCACTCTGTCCTCGACGGAGAGAGATCCGGGGGAGTTTTTGTTGCTGCAAGGACCGGCTTCGCCTGCGCACATTTCCCCTGTAAGTCCGAATTCCTTCAGGCGGGGAAGGGCCATGCTGTCGGCGAGACGCGTAAAGAACGGGCCGATATCCGCGGGACTCTCCACTCCGATAATATCGGAAATAATTTTCAGTTTCCCATAAGCGGTGTTTCCGCTCATGATGCGCCTTGGGATTGCCGAGAGGCTCGGTCCGAGGAGCCTGCCGCATAAGACGCCGTGGGGAATGTCAAAACGCGCGCCGAGGGGCGAGGCAATGCCGTGTACTACGCCGAGCCCGGCATGCGCGAGTGTGATGCCTGAAAGCCAGGCCCCGTATAAAACGTCCCCGCAGGCGGCGCTCCCTGTGCCGTTCCTCCGGCTTCCGTACCAGCCCCTGAGGGCAGGCAGGGCCATGCGGAGACCGCTCAGGGCGAGGGCGTCGGTGAGCTCCGAGGCCTTGACCGACAGATAGGATTCGATGAGCTGGGTGATCGCGTCCAGGCCGGACGCGGCGATTACAGAAGGCGCGCAGGTAGATAAGAGTTCGGGATCGAGAATGACGGTGTCCGGCACGAGGGCGTCGCCGCGCAAGCTCCGCTTTGCCGGTTTTTCTCCCCTTACGGTGATCACCGCGTTTTTGGTAGCTTCGCTGCCGGTTCCCGCTGTGGTGGGCACGGCGAAAAGAGGCAGGCATTTATCCGTCATCCCAAGAGTCTGGATTCCCTCAAGATAGGCACAGATCGTTTCGTTTTTTCCGCCGCGCCCAATTCTTTCGTCGGCGAGGAGAAAGGCGAGGGCTTTTCCGGTATCGATGACGCTGCCGCCGCCTATTGCGATAACCGCTCCGGTGATTCCGGTAGCGCGTATGCGTTCGGCGCTTTCATCGATGAAAAGGGAATCTGGTTCGCCCGAGACGAGGATCGTCTGCACGCGGTATTCGGCTTTGAGTTCTGTTAGGAGGCGCCCTATCTGCGGGGATCTTTCCTCTGCGTTTCTGCCGAGGATCAGAACAAGGCCGCTGCCGCCGTGAGGGAGGCTGTCTTTCACAAGACCGCTTAGAAGCGCGAGTTTCCCGCTTCCAAAATGTATGGCGCGGTTCAAAGCAAGATCGAAGGGCGTCATAGCCAGTCGCTCTCCGACTCGGGAGAAACGATCTTCCAGGGAATGCCCTGACGGGGTTCGGCCATCATCGGTGCCACGGTATTCCTCCAGGCGAGATAATGGGCTGTTGTTTTGTGGAATTGAACGGCATCCTCGCCGGTGAAAACCTCGATGAGCTGAAAACGCGCGCTGTCATCCGGCGACTGCAGAAAATCAAACCTGATGTTTCCCGTTTCGCGTCTCGTGTTGTCGTGGTTGCGCATCGTCGCCGAGATGAACGCATCTTCCGTGCCGGGAATAACATGGATATGAACGCAGGTAATTTTCATGTGAGCCTCTTTGTGTATCTGTTTTCGGGGTGCCGTATGCAAATTATTTCCGTAACTCCCTATATCTGAAGCAGTTTTTCGTATGCGCGTTGATCAATCCGACGGCCTGCATGTACGCGCAGATGATCGTGGAGCCTACAAAATTCATTCCGCGTCTTTTAAGGTCTTTGGAAATTGCATCCGAGGCGGCAGTCGTCGTCGGGATGCCGAGCGTATCGGTATAGCCTTCGTCTATCGGGGTGTTTTGCACAAAGGCCCAGAGATACGCGTCGAAACTGCCGCTCTCCTTCTGTATTTCGAGGAACACGCGCGCGTTCTGCACGGAGGCTTTTATTTTCAGCCGGTTGCGCACGATACCCTCGTCCGCACGCAGTCTCCGCGCATCCTCTTCGGTATAAGCGGCGACCTTTTCAGGGTCAAATCCCCCGTAGGCCTTCCGGTAGTTTTCCCTTTTTTTCAGAATTGTTTCCCATGAAAGTCCCGCCTGGGCTCCCTCAAGAATGAGCATTTCGAAAAGGTGCGTGTCGTCATGAACGGGAACGCCCCATTCGATGTCATGATAGCGTAAGTAGAGTTCGTTTTGCGGGTTTACCCAGCGGCACCTTTCGCTCATTTATTTCTTCACGATTCCCAGGGGGAGGACGTATTTTCCGTACACTTCATTCAGCACCTGCGCGATTGCGCCGTAGAGAGCCGAGAAACCGCAGAGGAGCCCGATGTACCCGGCAATGTGTCCTACGGTCGCCCCGGCCTTGATTTCCCCGGCAAGGAGAAAGTCCCGGGCGGCGAGGAGGAAGAAAAGGACGGTCAGGGTGCCGAATACCATCTGGAGCATGCGGTTGAGCCTGAGCGTTCCGAAAAACATTCCTAGGGTAAAAAGTCCCCACACCGCGAGATAGCAGGCCATTGCAAGCTCGTTGGAGGAAGCCGCAAGCCAGGAAGTGATTGCCCCGCCCGTCGTGGCGTCAACGCCGAGAAAAGCCACCTTGGGCAGGGTCCATGCCGCAACGAGGGAGATCCAGAAAAAGCCGTAGGCGGTAAAGGCCGTGGCGCCGAAGGTATTGTTTTTCTTGAATTCCTGCACGCCTGCGATAACCTGGGCGAGTCCTCCCACGAAGAGGCCCATGCCCATGATCATGCTGTTCACGGGAAAGAGTCCGGCGTTGTGAAGATTCAGGACGATGGTAGTCATCCCGAACCCAAGGAGTCCGAGGGGAGCGGGATTGGCCGTGGCGTCCGCGATTCGGACGGCATCGGAAGATGAATTCTGCATAGTCAACCTCTGGTGAAAAGTAATGAGCCGCCACCCGGCAGCAGGATTAAAAACATAGCATGAGAGGCGCATTGATGGCCAGAGGCTTTTCGGCGATCCGTTCCCGCCTTACCCCAGTTTTCGCCTAATTTGCCTTTGGAGTGCCTGGCAGCTGTCCTTTTCATTCTACGCCCCGGGGCTCATCCCCAGCCCCGGTCGGATATCGGCTTTACTCGCCTGACTCTTCCGCTATTTTGATTTCTTTCTTTCCCGGCAGGGACAGGGCATACCAGTCTATTTTTCTCGTCACTGTCATAAAGCAGGCGAGCATCGCAAAGACGCCGATGGCGCCGACGATCAGGGCATAGTCCTCGGATTCGAGAGCCACATACAGGTAGAGGTAAATTCCGCCAAGGGTTGGAATCATGACAAGCCCCCGCTTCCAGTTGCCCAGGATAGACGCCGAATAGAAAGCGACGAGGAGGCACACGGAAGCGGCGCCTGTGGCGTAGGATGCCATAAAGGGCAAATGTTCGGAGAAGGACAGGAGGATCAGGTAAAAGAGGACGTCAGCAAAGCCGATCAGGGTATACTGCAGGGGATGGATGCGGCGCTTGAGGAAAATCTCGAAAAGAAAAAACACGACAAAAGGAACGATGATGAAAAGAAGTCCGTATTTCAGCGCGCGGTCGGTCTTTGCGTAGACGGATACCGGCTGGAAAAAATTCACGCCGAAACTGGTATTGCTGAAATTAATGTCCGATTTGCCCGCGAGGAAGGCATTCGGGTAGGGCTGGGCGGAATCGGGGATAAACCAGCTTGCGTTAAAGCCGCTATCCGTGATGGCGTAGTCCGTGGGTACGACGTAGCCGGTGAAGGAGGGCGCCTTCCAGTCAGAGGTAATCGCGCACTTCACGCTTTCGCCGAAGGGATAGACGTCCAGAGAGCCGCCGCCCCCGAAGCCGAAACTGATGTCTACCCGGGAATCCCTGCCCTTGTTGCCGGCTTTCGCGGTTACCGAGGAGCCTTCCCATCCGAGGGCCGATTCGCTTCCCTTCATCGTAAGCGTCTGCGCTCCATCCACCGAGATAAGAGGGGTCGACTTGAGCGAGCGCTTGTCCTTGAGCTCGACCGCATACCAGGCGTTGTCCCAGTCGGCGGTATACTGTTCCGTGAACAGCAGCCTTTCCAGTTTCTCATGAGCCTCGGAGAAGGAGGCTTTCAGGAAGATGGTGCCTGAAAAAAGCGGAACCTTGTATATTCCCCTGCTCCTCATTTCTGTCTTCATGTCTCCGGATATATCGAGGACAGCGGGCAAAATCACGATGTTTCGTTTGATCGCGTACAGGACGTTATTCTCGCCCCTTTCCATAATGCTAACCGGCACAATCATGACCGGCCCTATGACGGCGGGACGCCCTCCGTTCATGCTGATGATGTCTTCCTCGGTGGTAAGCGCCCTTTCCTTCCTCTCGCCGGCGATTTTACCGATCATGGTGAGCGGAATGAGCAGCAGAAGGATGACGAAACCGATAACCAATAATTTGAGGCCGAGCCTCGTTTCAGTTGTTTTAATGCCAGACACGTTATTTAAGTTCATGTTGAACCTCCTTTCCAGATACTACTCCCCGATTGCGGCGGAAGTGTGGCGGAAAGAAGGCAACAATCTGCTATCGGTTCAGGTAAGGGAAAAGAAGGGTGAATTCGGCGCCGCCGGCGGTGCCTTCTTTGCAGGATACGCTGCCGCCCGCCTTTCTCATGACCGCTTCGACTATCGACAAGCCGATGCCCGTGTGGGCCTCTCCGTTTTCGGGCCGCCACGAAAAGAAGCGCTCGAAAACGCGCATGCGGTGTTCTTCCGGAATGCCCGGCCCCTGATCCCTCACCGTAAGGCACACCGCATCTTCTTTTTGTTCCAGCGTGACAAATACCGTGCCTCCCTCAGGCGAAAAGGACGCGGCATTCTCAAGGAGATTTGCGGTGATAATCTCGAGGTGATCGCCCGACAGCGGCAGCGGAGGCAGCGGTGGCAGAGCGCCGGGAGAAGGCACCGAAACCATGAAGACGAGACCGGGAAAGCCCCTCTGCATTGCCTGCGCGACTCCCGTCACGACCGAGGAAGCGTCCTCGGTCTGCGCGCTCGTAGTGTCCGCCTCAATTTTCGACAGATCCCTCAGGGCGGAAATAACGGTGTTCATGCGGCTGGTGTTTTCCAGAATAAGGGCAACGGATGCGTCCGCCTCGGTTGTAGTTCCGCCCGCGATCAATTCCGCCGCATTGCGGATTCCCGCGATGCGGTTACGCATTTCATGGGCGGCATCGCTTGCGAAATGTTCGCTCAGCGCAATCTGCCGCCGAAGGTCGCCGACCAGGCTGGACAGGGAGGCGGAGAGCCTGTCTATCTCGTCATTTCTCCCGGTAAGATGGAAGGAATGGGGTATGGTCCGGTCGCCGCCGATGACTTCTTCGGCTTCCCTTTTCAACCGGGTGAGCGGACGACTTATGGTGAGGGCGAGGAAGAGGGAAACGAGGGCAGCTGCGAGGAGGCTGAACAGGAATATCTTTCCTGTCTCGAGCCTGAAGTCATAGAGGCTCGAAAGTATTTTGTAGGTTGACTGGGAAACAAGGACGGCGCCTGCGGCGTTTTCTCCCTCCATCACCGGGACGGCGGAATACAGGGTGACCGAATTTTGTCCTCCGGAGGAAATGCGCGTGATTGCCCCGTAGGCGCCTGAAAGGGCCTTTCTCACTTCTGCACCCTCAAGCTTCCCCTTGCCTGAGTAAAAATCCGCGCTCTCAAGGGGCGGCGCGGGTTCTATCAGGTACTTTCTTGCTATGCGTATGGGGAATGAAAGGGCGCGGTACAGCACTGTCGTTTCCGCCTTCATTTTCAGCGGCTCGAGTGCCGTGTCCGCATACTCTGCCCTGCTTGATGACGAAAGGGTTTTTACCGCTGAAGCGGCATCCTGCACCGAGGCGCTGTCCGCGATCAGGTTTCCCTCCGCGTCGACGATGCGGATTCTCGCGGTTTGTTTTTGCTTCAGGGACGAGAGAATGCTTTTCGCTCGTTCCTTCGAGAGCGGTCCCTCGCCGAGCCAGGCGGACACGATCCGCGCCTGCTGAACCATCGAGTTCTCGAGGTCAGAAAGCAGGCGGTCCTCGTACAGCGACAGGGAGAAAAAACCCGCCACAGGCATGAACACGATAAGTATATTGAAGAGGAATAGCCTGCGCGCTATCGATCCCCGGATAAGAGGCTTCAAAGGAGGTCTCCATTTATCCGGTAGCCCGCGCCGTAGAGGGTCTCGATGCAGTCCTCCGGGGCGCCCGCGTCTTCCAGTTTTTTCCGGAGACGCTTGATATGGCTGTCTGCAGAGCGCTCGGACGTATAATTGTCGAGGGGGAAGGCAAACTGCATCAACCCCGCGCGGGAAACGACTTCTCCGGGAAGGTGAAGGAGACGCTCGAGCATGCGGAATTCGGTCAGGGTCAGCCTTATTTCCTTTCCGCTCCAGAAAACCATCAGGTTCTCCGCGACGATGGTTATGCCTTTTTCATGGAGCGGACGGGCTTCTATCGGGTGTTTTACTACGCCTCTTCTAAGCACTGCCTTGATCCGGGCTATAAGCTCGCCCATGGAGAATGGTTTGGATATATAATCGTCAGCTCCCGATTCGAGGCCGGCAATGCGGTCAATCTCGTCATCCCGCGAGGTCAGAAAAATAACGGGTATTGGCATCCTGGCGGCGCGAAGCCTCGCAAGTACGGCTGTTCCCTCGAGGCATGGCATGGTTATGTCCAGGACCGCAATATCAAAAGGAGAGCCGTTCAATGCCTCCCAGGCAGATTTGCCGTCACCGGCCGTCTCGACAAGGAAGCCTTCGCGCTTTAAAGCCGTGGCAACGCTTTCGCGGACCGCTTTTTCGTCGTCAGCGACTAAAATTCGTTCATGCATGGCTCCATCGTAACCCGAATCCGGTTCTATTGAAAAGTCCTGCCGGGGAGCAGCCCTGTACCATTGACCGTTTTTTTCTATACTGCAACCAATCGATGCCCCGGGTGCTCTATTACTTCAGAAACGTACTAAAAGTAAGGAGCATCCATGTCAGATCAATCAACAACAAAGCGCTATTCCCTTGGCGAGGAAATAGCCAGTGCCGTAACCCATGGGCTGGGTACGGAACTCTCTATTGTAGCTCTCATTCTGTTAGTGATAAAAGCCGCGCGCTCGGCGCCCGCGCAATACCGTGCGTCCTATATTGTCGGCTTTGCCGTATTCGGCGCGTCGCTGATCATTCTCTACACCGCGTCAACCCTGTATCACGCACTGACGAATGCGACGGCGAAAAAAGTGTTCGGCATCTTTGATCACAGCTCGATTTATCTCCTGATTGCGGGAACTTATACCGCGTATTGCCTCACCGTTTTGCGCGGCGCGCTGGGGTGGACGATTTTCGGCATAATATGGGGCCTCGCGGCCGCCGGCATTACCTTTTATGCGATCTTCGGCGCAAAAATGAGGAGACTTTCCGCGATAACCTATATCCCGATGGGGCTGATCATCGTGTTCGCCGCAGGCCCGATGAAGGCTAACCTCATTGCAATGAGCGGCAACTATATAAGCTGGTATTTTCTCCTTCTCGGCGGCGCCTGCTATATCGCCGGAACCGCCTTTTACGCCATGAAAAAAATCAAATGGACGCATTCGGTATGGCATTTGTTCGTGATTGCCGGAAGCATCATGCACTTTTTTTCCGTGTACCTGATGATATAAGGGGTTCGCCCGGTAAAGTAATCCTGATTCCCAGCCGAAAATGTGTATAGTCTTATTTTTCAATACACATTTACGGGAGAATCATGAGAACAAATATCATTATCGACGATCTTCTTATGGCAGAAGCCCTCAGCGTTTCAGGCTTCACCACCAAGAAAGAAACCGTGGAAGAAGCCCTGAAGTTGCTCATTACCATTAAACACCAATCCGTCATCCGTACTTTTCGCGGCCAGCTCCAATGGGAAGGCGCTCCCGGTCTGAGCGGGAACCGATAGATGATCGTCGCCGACACCTCTGCCTGGATAGACTATTTTCGGGGCGTTGACGCCCCGCATACCGCAGCCCTTGATTACGAGCTTCAGCATAACCGCATCGTCACCGGAGACCTTATCATCGTTGAATTCCTTCAGGGCTTCCGGAAGGACAAGGACTATCAGGACGCGAAGCTGATCATGGACTGCCTGGAATATTTTGACCTTGCGGGAAGGGAAATCGCGCTAGAAGCCTCACTCAATCTCAGGTCTCTTCGGAAAATCGGGATAAGCGTGCAGAAACCGACGGCTGTGCTCATCGCGACCTTCTGCATCGCGCACAATTTCCAGCTGATTCACAATGACAGGGAGTATGACCCCATGGAGGAATTTCTCGGCCTGATGGTTCGACGCTAAGAGCGCCGCGAAATAAGGCTTACGCGCCGATAAAAATGGTGAAATATAGTCATTGATGCTATACTGATCCCATATGAAAGCAAAAGTGGTATATTTTTCTCTGACGGGAAACACGAAAAAAGTGGCCGAAGCTATTGCCGGGGCAGCCGGGTGCAGGGCGGAGAGCGCGGAAAAGGCCGAGGTGAATGAAGTCATTGATGTGCTTTTTATAGGCGCCGCCGTGTACGCAACCCATGACCATAACGTTAACCCCGAAATACGGAATTTCATTAACAGGGTGAAAAACGGAAACGTCAAAAAAGTCGTGGTGTTCGGGACATACGCATTCGGCAGCTCGATTGAAAAGCTTGCGCAGATTGCCAGGGATAAGGGATTGTCTGTCGCGGAAGAAAACTTCACCTGCAAGGGGAAGTTCTTCTTTTTTAACCGGAAAGCCCCCGGCGCAGAGGATTTGGAAAAAGCGAGGGCGTTCGCAAAACGAATCACGAACACTTAAGCGCATGGATAGAGATTTTTATTCTTGCTGGTTTTCGGGGATGGACGGGTATTTGAATTTCTCGACCGAAGGGGAAGCGGCCGCTTTTTTGGAACAGTGCGCGCTCAAGTGCTCGGCTTCCTTTTCGCAAAAGATATACCGGGATGCGTTTTCTTCCGAAAGGACAACGAGGGAATCCCTGGAATTTCTGAAGGATCATTTTAATGATTTTGATTACCGCATTTTCCCGGACAGGATTAAAATTGCGTATGCCCGCTGCGGGTGCGATCTGGTGAAGGACGGTTTTCTTCACTCCGGGAAAATGTGCATCTGCTCAAAAATAAGTTTACAAGGCAACCTGGAAAATGTGTTCGGCAAAGGGAATGCCTCGGTGTGCATGAAAGAGACAATTTTACGCGGGAACGAAAAGTGCCTTTTCGAAATACGGATTGCGCAGCTCGGACACAAGATAAGGAGGAAGGCAATGGAAGATTCAAAAGCGGTAAAAAAATTCATGGATGGATATAACTGCGCGCAGGCCGTGGTATTCAATTACGCGGAAGCCCTTGCGCTGCCGATTGACGCGGCCCTGAAGATGGCGACCGGCTTCGGAGCCGGTATGGGAAGGAAGCAGGAAGTATGCGGCGCGGTATCCGGCGGCATTATGGTTTTGGGGAGCCTCTTCGGGCGCGGTGAGTACGATGCCAAGGAAAGACAGGATGACGTATATAAAAAAGTGCGCTTTCTTATCGACGGCTTCGCAAAGGAATCCGGAACGATACTATGCAGAGAAATACTCGACGGTTGCGACCTTTGTACCGAGCAGGGCCAGCAAAGATTCAAGGAAGAGAATATGAAAACTATCTGCTGTGCATGCGTAGACACTGTCGTCAGGATAATGGACAGAATAATAGAGGGTGAATAAAAGAAATGGCAACAGATCAGGGATTTATCGATTTTTTGGTTGACCAGATAGATAATGCGGGCCACATCACTTTCAGAAAAATGTTCGGGGAGTATGCGCTGTATTGCGACGGCAAAGTATTTGCCCTGGTCTGCAGCGACAAGCTGTTCGTCAAGGTGACCGAGGGCGGAAGGGCATTTATCGGGGATGTGACAGAGGCTCCGGCCTATCCCGGGGCAAAACTGACCTTCCTCATCGAGGATAAGGTTGAAGACCGTGAATGGCTTAGCGAACTGGTGCGTATAACCGTCAAGGAGCTTCCCTATCCCAAGCCGAAGAAAAAAAAAGCCAAGTTCATCGATGCAAGGGGTCACTGATGGGTAAGACTTCGGTATATTTTTTTTCCGGGAGCGGTAACTCTCTCTCTATTGCGAAAGACCTCTCGCGTACGCTGGATGCCCAATTGATCGACATTTGTTCGGTGAGCGAACAGGAAGAAATAAAGACAGATGCAGACGCCGTCGTATTTGTTTTTCCATTGTATGACTTCAAGGCGCCTGCATTCTATGAAAAAGCAATCCTTAAAATGAGGGATCTCGGCTCTAAATATATCGCCGCGGTCTGTACTTACGGGATCAGCGCGTCCACGGGAATGATAGAGTTCGCGGCCTTCATCAAAAAGCAGGGCGGCTTGCTGTCGGGAGGCTTTGCCGTAAAGATGCCCCACAACGGAATCGGCTGCGCCATCGTAAAGACAGGCCAGGATCAAAAAGAATTCACTCACTGGAAAAACAGGCTCGAGTATGTTTCCGGTTATATCAGGGACAGAAAAACCGGAGTGCTTGAAAAGCGAAGCATCGTGAAAGAGGCGCTCTTTTCCGGTTTGATTTTTAAAATGCTTCCGACCCTTGCAAAAATAGTCAAAATTGCGATTCTGAAAAGATGGGACTCTCTTGCCTTTGTCGCAGATGAAAACTGCGACCGCTGCGGAGTCTGCGCGCGCATCTGTCCTGTCGGCAACATAAAAATCGATGATGGCCGGGTTTTATGGGTAAATAAAAGCTGTGCCGGCTGCATGGCCTGTTTTCACTGGTGTCCGAAGGGAGCGGTCCAGTTCGGATCGCTCAAGCTGAATTTCAGACAATATCATCACCCCGAAGTGACCTTGAAGGATATGACGAGAAGATAGCGACGCTAACGGCCATTTCTGTTTGCCTGCCAATATATCCCATTTGTTGTGTTTATCCAGAAAGGAACGTATAATACGTATCAATATGATAACGATTGAATACTGCACGAAAGAGGACACGGAAGAACTGTTTATTCTGTTCGGAGAATGGGATAATACCTACGTGTTTGACCGCGGGGTCTTTGTCGACTCAATGAACAGAATACTCGACGAGAGGAGCAATATTCTCCTGCTTGCGAAGGAAGACGGAAAAATAGTCGGGTACGTTCAAATGTACCCTTGCAATGAGCTGGGCTTCGAGCCCTTTTTCGAGGTTGCCGAATTCCTTGTCGCCGGGGAAAAAAGAAACCGCGGGATAGGAAAGCTTTTGATGAAGGAAGCCGAAGGGATAGCCCTGTCGGAAAAGATACGCATCATCAAGCTGAGCTCCCAGGCTCATCGGACTAAAGCACATGTGTTCTATGAAAACATGGGGTATGAGTATTACAAGATATCCAAATTTTACGAAAAAAAACTGATGAAGGAGACGGAATGAGCATCAAAACCGCCGCTTATGAAAAAATCATCCTGGACTTCCATAAGAAGATGCGCTCCCGCGCAAAGATCGCAAAGATTCGACTGGAAGCCGATAAATGGACGCTGCTGGAGATGGTGGGCCACCTTGTTGATTCGGCCTCGAACAATCATCAGCGTTTTATCCGCCTCCAGCTGGAGAGCGCCCTGTCCTTTCCCGCCTATGCTGCTGAAGAATGGAAAAATGTCTCGAAAACAAACGGGCTCGATTACGCATTTATGATCGAGTTCTGGAAAATGTATAATCTTTTTCTGATTCATATAATACAAAAAATAGATGAGACAAAGCTGGAGAATTACTGGGAAATTGGCGGCAAGCGCATGACTCTTTCCTTTCTCGTGGAGGATTATTTCGCTCACGTCAAATGGCATGCGGAATTGTTTGAGCAGAGGGCTGCTGAGGTGCTGAAGAAATGAACGAAAACTATCACAGGGAAACCCTGTTCGTGCACGGCGGCTATGAGCCGAAGGAACACAACCGCTCGCGGATGGTCCCCATTTACCAAACTTCCGCATTCTGCTATGACAGCACAGACCATGCCGCGGATCTTTTTTCGATGGACGAAAGCGGCTATATTTATTCCCGCATAGGAAATCCCACAGTGGACGCGGCCGAACAAAGAGTCGCGCTGCTTGAGGGGGGAATAGGAGCGGCGGCCTTCGCCTCGGGGATGGCCGCCGTTACCGCCTTCATCCTGAATTTCCTTAAACCCGGGGACGTCATCCTTGCCTCGGACTGCCTGTACGGCGGCTCATTCGGTCTTTTGCAAGACACCCTTCCAACCCTCGGAATACACACGCGCTTCTTTGACCCGCTCCGGGGCGAAACCCTTGAAGCGCTGATCACGGACGAGTGCCGCCTAGTCTTCGTGGAAAACCTGGCGAATCCCGCCCTTGTCGTTCCCGATTATGAATCGATTGCGTCAATATGCCGCGCGCATAAGCTTCCCCTCGCGGTGGACAATACGATAGCGACCCCGTACCTGACCAATCCCTTCCGCTACGGAGCCGACTTCATCATTCATTCGTGCACCAAATATATGGAAGGCCATGGTTCGATTATCGGTGGAATGGTAGTTGACGGCGGCAGCTTCGCCTGGGACAGGGAAAGGTATCCCCTTCTGTTCGAGGCGGCGCCCGGCGGAAAAGACTATGTTGAAAAATACGGAAAAGATGCCTTCCTGACGCGGCTTCGCGGTAAAGTGCTGATGAATACCGGAGGATGCATGGCGCCGTTCAACGCATTTCTTCTTCTGCATGGTCTTGAAAGCATGCATGTCCGGATGGAACGGCATTGCGAAAACGCGGCTTATCTTGCCTCTGCGCTTTTATCCCTTCCTCAAGTTGCCTGGGTTAATTATCCCGGTCTCGTTTCGAGCCCCTCGCACGCGAACGCGGAGAAATACCTGCGGGTTCATTTCGGAGCCATGATCGGCTTCGGCTTGAAGGGCGGATACGAGGCATGCAGGAATTTTATCGATCACATCAAGCTTCTGTCCCACAGTACCAATATCGGGGATACGAAAACCCTGATTATTCATCCGGCGAGTACGACCCACCGCAACATGCCTCCCGATGACCGTCATAAGGCCGGTATCACCGGCGATTTTATCCGAATGTCTGTCGGAATCGAGAATGCGGAGGATCTGAACGCGGAGATACTCAAGGCTCTCGCACCGTAAGAGGCCGTCCGGCCAGGACCTTGCGTCCTCCGTCTATGACGAGTATCTGCGAGCAGAGTTTTTCGGCAACCTCCATGTTATGGGTCGAGAAAAGGATGGTTGTGCCGGTTTTTTTTCAGCTCGATAATCGCGTTCTGCAGCATGTCGGAGCTCACCGGATCAAGGCCGGAAAATGGCTCATCAAGAAAAAGGAATTCGGGGCCGTGAAGAATTGATGCGATGAATTGCACCTTTTGCGCCATTCCTTTCGAAAGAGTCTCAGGTGTGCTTTTTTTCCACTGCATCAGATCGAACCGGAATTCGGCGTGAGAATATTCAGCATCATTTTAATAGTCGTTGATTTTCCGGATTCTAAAGTATTGCAAGAACAAGGAGGACGATCAATACAATGCCCAGAATTTATAAAATACCCATAAGAATCTCCTTCCGCATAAATCTTGGTTCTATGCTGACTTCTATAAGGTACTCATCATAACTCGAACTAACTGTTCGTTAATTATGGCAGGGAGGGGTAGAGACGGGTCCTTTCGGCGCCTGTGCCGGAAGACCCGTCCATGATCTAAAATCCTGTGGCGTTGTCCGAAAGAGGAGGGCTTTCATACAACACGCTGGGACCGATAAACTACCCGCATGCATCAAACAGAAACCGCGTTGGACGGTTTAGCCGGTATAAATCACATTTTTATGTCGACTTCTATATCTTACTCATTAGCCCGTTCGCAGACTGTGCGCTGCCGAACATAAACAGGACGTGTTTGAAGGTTTTATTTCTTTCATTCTGTTTTCGTCATCGAGAAGCACGACGACCGGTTTCCATTTCTCCGCCTCTGTCGAGTCGATATGAGTGTAGGTTACGATGATAACTTTGTCTCCCGCAGCGACCAACCGGGCCGCTGCTCCGTTCAGGCAAACCTCGCCCTTTTTTCCCTTTATGATGTAGGTTGAAAAGCGCGCGCCTGTATTGATATTGAAGATATCGACTTTCTCGAAGAGAAACATGCCGGCTGCCTGATACAAAGCCGGGTCGATCGAGACGGATCCCTCATAGTTGAGGTCGGCGCCGGTTACGGTGGCGCGGTGTATTTTTGATTTCAGCACTTCTATCATCATTGTCTGTTCATCTCCAGAGCCGTTTTCAGTCCCAGGAGGACGAGGTCGCTCACAATTTCCGTGAACAGGCCCGTCGACTCGAAGAGCCGCGAAAAACCGCCGGTCCCGAGGACGACTGGCGTTCGGCCGCCGAAGCATTCGCGTTCGAAGCGGCCAGTGATTTCCTTCATGAGCCCTATGTGCCCGTAAAAAAGGCCTGACTGGATTGCTTCTATTGTGGAGCTCCCGCATGCAGAGTCGGGCTTGGCTATTTCGACCGAGGGAAGTTTCGCCGTCCCCGTCTCGAGTGCGGTCATCGACATCTTGAGTCCGGGCGCGATCGAGCCGCCAAGGTAGTTTTTGTCAAAAGTGATTGCGTCGAAGGTGGTTGCCGTCCCGAGATCTATGATAATGAGGTCCTTTCCCGGATATCTCTCGATGCCTCCGATCGCGTTCGCTATGCGGTCGGCCCCGACATCCTTCGGGTTGTTGTACCTGATCTTGAGGCCGGTCTTTATTCCCGCCTGCACGAAGAAGGCTTCGGCCTTGAAGTACTTCAGACACGCGCTGCCGAGGGAATGATTGATCGCGGGCACGACGCTGCAGCATACGACTTCATGCACCCCGTCCGGGTCAAAGCCGTTTTCGCGGATTACTCCGCGGAGAAAAAGACCGAGCTCGTCGGAACTGGTCGATGCGCTTGAGATTCTTCTGAACTGAAGCACCAGCCTATTGTCCTGAAAAAGTCCGCCCAGAATCTGGGAGTTTCCCACGTCGATTGCGAGTATCATGATTTCTCTCCTTGGAGACAGCAGGCCGCGGCAATATATTCCGCCATCTCTTTCTTAGTGTTTCCTTGGCCTATGCACTCGATTTTACCGAGTGCGTTTTTTTTATAGATGCGGGTCGGGTGGGAGTCCCCATTTATTTCGGAAAGGTCGTTCGAGACGACCAGATCGGGCGAGGCGCGGGTAAACAGTGTTTCGACCGCTTCCTCGCGGGAAGAAAAGTCCGCTCCGTTGGTGCACTTGAAGCCGACAAGGACGCAGTTTTCGTTGATCGACCATCGCTTGATGCTGTCGATGATCTTCGGGTTTTCCCTCAGCTTGACGGTGACGCTCTCGCCTGACGGTATTTTATCCAACTCCCCGGCGGGGAAAGACGAACCGTTGATTTCAATGGTGTCGGCGCAGTAGTCGCTCACCGCCGCGGCGTGGATAACGAGGTCAATACGCTCGTTCGAGAGAATCCGCCAGAGGGTGGTCTCGAGATCCTTGAAGCTCCGGTAGGTGAAGACGCGCATGTCTCCTGCCGTCTGCATGGACGGCTTTGCCTGCAGCGCGCGCTCTGCCTGCACCGCACGCTCTGCCTGCACCGAGGTAACCGTGTATCCAAGGCCGCTCAGATACTCGCAAAGATAGGCGGAAGTCCGTCCCGTCGAAAAGTTGCATATGCTCCGCACCCCGTCTATAGGCTCTTCCGTTCCGCCGCCAGTTATCAGGATATGCATACTTCCCTCCCGATTTTTTCCATCACGAACTCTGGCGGGATGAGCCGTCCCGGTCCCGAAGTTCCGCAGGCGAGAGGGCCTTCCTCGGTCGGCAGGATGACGGCGCCCCACTGCTCGAGACGCTCAAGGGAAGCGCGTACCGAGGGATGGGCGAGCATCTCGCTGTTCATCGCGGGCGCTATCCAGAGGGGTTTATGGAAATTGTTCGCGAGGCATACCGCCCCGAAGAGATCGTCGCAGAGTCCCGCGCTCAGGCGGTTTAAAAGATTTGCCGACGCGGGATAGGCGAGGATGAGGTCGGCCCATTTTTGCGCGAGGGTTATATGGGGGGTGTAGTCAGGCTCTCCGCCGAACATGTCGGTGAGGACGGGCCTTCCGGTAAGCCCCTCGAGGGTCGCGGGTCCGATAAAGCGAAGCGCTGCCGCAGAAGCCGTGGTCTGCACGATATAGTCGGCCTTCACGAGGAGGGAGGCAAGGGTCGCGGCCTTGAAGCAGGAAATTGATCCCGAGAGGTGGATGAGAATATTACCTTTTGACATTGTCGATTAACCTCACGTCCTCGAGATAGACGGCGCCGAAAAGGCGCCCATAGCGTTCTTCCACGTAGTCCACTTTCAGACCCTCTTCTTCCAGGAGAACGCGGATTTCCCCAGCGCTCTTTCCCGAGGAGAGGGCGCGGTAGAAAGAAGGCGCCTTGCCCAGCGCATCCGGCGAGAGCCGCCTGTTCCGCGAGCTCAGGGCAAGGCCGGATTCCTCGCGGATCAGGGGGCACGGGACGATTTCGACCGGCAGAAAAAAGGCCTCTGCCATGCCCTTGACGAGGAGATACTGCTGGTAGTCCTTTTCCCCGAAGTAGGCGCGATTAGGCTTTATGGCGTTGAGGAGCTTGAGGACGACGGTGAGCACGCCCTCGAAGTGACCGAGCCGCGCCCCCCCGCAGAGGTTTTTGCTTACCGTTGTTTCGCTCAGGAAATAGGTAAAGCCGTCCGGATACATCTCTGTATAATCCGGCGCGAAGAGATAGTCCGCGCCCGCTTTTTCGAGAAGCGCGCAGTCCTGTTCAAAGGTTCGCGGATAGGTTTCAAGGTCGCCTGGATTGTTGAACTGCGTCGGATTTAGATAGATGCTCACTATGGTGCGCTCATTATCGGCCTTGCTTTTATTGACGAGCGAAAGATGACCCTCGTGAAGGGCTCCCATCGTCGGGACCAGGCCTGTCGTTTTTTGTCCGCGGAGCGCGCTCTCCGCGTTCCATTCTTTACGTGTTCTGATTATTTTCATGATGAAAAGACCTCGCTTTCCGAAGGAAAGGAACCGCTTTCGATATCTGCGCACCAGCGGTCGAGCGCTCCCTGGACGAGGGTGTTTCCGTCCATGTACTTGCGCACGAAGGTCGACTTGAAGGAGGTGAGGCCCAAAAGGTCGTAGAGCACGAGAACCTGCCCGTCAACCTCGCGTCCGGCTCCAATGCCGATTACCGGGATATCGAGAGAGCGGGAAATTTCCCCCGCAAGGGCTTCGGGCACGCATTCAAGCACCAGGGAAAAGCAGCCGGCTTCCTGCATTTTCGCCGCTTGCGTCTTCAGCCTTTCTGCCGCGCTTTTTTCGCGTCCCTGCACCCGGTAGCCGCCGAGAGTGTGGTAAAACTGGGGGGTAAGTCCCAGATGGCCCATGACGGGAATTCCCGAATTGACCAGATGGTGAATGATTTCTTCATTGCCGGTGATTCCCTCGATTTTCACGGCGTTGGCCCCGGCCCGCAGCAAGGCGCCGGCCGCATCCGTCGCTTCGCCCAAGCCCTTGCGGAAGCTGAGGAAGGGCATGTCGGACACGAGGAATGTATTTCCGAGCCCCTTTCGGACGCCTTCGGTATGGCGCGCGATCATCTCCACCGTAGCGGGAATGGTCGTTTTCTCGCCGTAGATGACCATGGCGCAGCTGTCGCCGACGAGCACGCAGTCAATGCAGCTGTCGCCGATGAGGGACGCGAACGTGGCGTCATAGCAGGTGATCATCGAGATTTTTTGTTTGAGGGCTTTTCGTTTGGGGAAATCGAGAATGGTCATCGGAGATTGATGAGTGTGCATGGTACCTGTCCTTTTGGATCAAGTCGATTTTGTGAGCTTTTCCGCTGTTCTTTTCGCGAATGAATCACCGTCCCGACGGGATCGATGTTCTGGTCAATATCATAAAAGTATTCCCGAAAATAATCAACCGTTGTTTTTTTCGGTGAGAAGTGCTAAATATGTACTCATGTTTACCAAAGGCACTAAAATATCGAATCCGGCCCTGACTGCGAAGATGAACAAGTCTATCGGAGTCCTTGTCGGAACCGTTCTTAAAATCGCCCTTTCCGATTTCCGCATGGCTTCAGCGCTGCTGGCCTCGCTGAAATACCAGAAAAAGGCGGCTTCCCTGCGCTCCCTCCATGAAAAGAAGGGCCTGCATGTGCCCCCCTTCATGATCGCGTCCATCGTCCGCGCCTGCAACCTGAAATGCACCGGCTGCTACGACAAGGCCAAGCAGGATGATGCGTCTGGCTCCGACAAGGCTTCCTGCTCGCCGCCCGAGCTTGACTCTTCTTCCTGGGCGCGCATCTTCGGCGAAGCCCGCTCGCTCGGAGTTTCCTTTATCCTGCTCGCCGGGGGAGAGCCCCTCCTGAAGGAACAGGTAATCCGCGAGTGCGTCAATTTCCCCGAAATCATTTTCCCCCTTTTCACGAACGCGCTTTTGATCAATGAAAGCTGGCTCGAGTATTTCGAGTCGGCGCGGAATGTCATCCCGATCATCAGCATCGAGGGGGACGAAGTTCAGACCGACACGAGGCGGGGAGAGGGCGTACACTCGAAGGTGATGGCCAATGTCGCCAGGCTGCAGAAAGGCAAAATAATGTACGGGGCCTCGATCACCGTGAACGCCGCCAATTTTGAAACAGTCTTTTCTGAAAGCTATATCCGGGTGCTCGTGGAAGGCGGCGCCCGGGTTTTTTTCTTCGTGGAATATGTACCCTTCGATGCGTCAACGGAATACCTCGTAGTTACGAAGGATCAAAAGAAAGCCCTTCCGGGAAAGCTCGGGATGCTCCGCACCCGTTTCCGCTCCCTCTTCCTCGACTTTCCCGGCGACGAGGCGGCCTTCGGCGGATGCCTTGCTTCCGGCCGAGGCTTCGTCCACATCAATGCCTCGGGCGGCGTTGAATCCTGTCCCTTCGCTCCGTATTCGGATACCGGCCTCGCCACGCTTTCCCTTTCCCATGCCCTCGCTTCCCCCCTTTTGTCCCGCATCCGCGCCCTGCAGGAAGAGCTTGGCCACAACGGGGGCTGTACCCTGTTCGAGAACAAGGAAAAGGTGGAAGCCCTTCTTACATCCCTTTGAGCAGGTTGGCCATTTCGATCGCGCTCACCGCCGCGTCCCAGCCCTTGTTTCCCGATTTGGTTCCCGCCCTCTCGATGGCCTGGTCTATCGAGTCGGTGGTGAGAACCCCGAAAATAACCGGCTTTTCAGAGGCAAGAGCCGCATGGGACACACCCTTCGAGACCTCCGCGCACACATAGTCGAAATGGGGCGTTGAGCCGCGGATGACGGCGCCGAGACAGATGACCGCGTCGATGTCCGCTCTCGCGGCCATCCGCTTCGCGATCAGGGGGATCTCGAAGGCCCCGGGCACCCAGGCGATGCTGATGTCGTCGTCGTCGACCCCGTGCCGTTTCAGGCCGTCAAGTGCGCCGCCCACGAGGCGCGACACGATAAACTCATTGAAGCGCGCGGCCACAATCCCGATTCTGATTTTGTCCGCGACCAGATTTCCTTCGTACGTTTTCATGGCAGTGTCCTTTCGATTGTTTTTCTTTCATCCATCTGATGGTTCATCCTCTTTTCCTTCGTGAGGAGGTAAGCCTCATTGTGCCTGTTCGGCTTGATCATGATCGGCACCCTCTCCGTTATCTTGATCCCGTATTTCTCGAGTCCTTCCGTTTTCAGGGGATTGTTCGTCATTACCCGGAGCGCCCTTATACCGAGGTCCTTCAGGATCTGCACGCCGACATGGTAGTCCCTCATGTCGGCTTCAAAACCCAGTGCGGTATTCGCGTCGACGGTATCGAGGCCCGCATCCTGCAGGGCATAGGCTTTCAGCTTGTTGATCAGCCCTATGCCGCGTCCTTCCTGACGGAGATATATCAGCACCCCTCGGCCTTCCTCCGCTATCCGCCGCATCGCTTCCTCGTACTGCTCGCCGCAGTCGCATCTTCTCGAGCCGAGCGCGTCCCCGGTGAGACATTCGGAATGGATGCGGCAGAGCACCGCTCCGCCGTCATCGACGACGCCCATTGTCAGTGCAAGGTGTTCTTTCCCCGTGTGCAGCTCGGTGTAGCCGCTCAGGCGGAAGGTCCCGTATGCGGTCGGAAGGACCGTTTCGGTCACGCGCACGACGAGCTTTTCCCGGGAGCGCCGGTAGTGCACGAGATCGGCGATGGTAATCATCACTAGTCCGTTCTCGAGCGCGAATTCTTCGAGGTCTCCCATGCGCGCCATAGTGCCGTCAGTGTTCATGATTTCGCAAATCACCGCGGCCGGGTTGAGCGCGCCGGTCGCGAGACGCACCAGGTCAACCGCCGCCTCGGTGTGGCCCTTTCTTACAAGCACGCCGCCTTTTCTGGAAGCGAGAGGAAAGACGTGGCCGGGCCTTCTGAAATCCGTGCTTCCGGACAGGGGATTGATCAGTTCCCGGATTGTGCGGGCGCGCTCCGACGCTGAAATTCCCGTGGTCGCGCTCGCGTGGTCGACCGAGACTGAAAAAGCCGTCCCGTGATTGTCCGTGTTTGCTGCGACCATTTGGGGCATGCTGAGTTCGTTCAGGCGGGACTCTTCCATCGGAACGCAGATGAGGCCGCAGCCTTTGCGAGCCATAAAAGTGATTGCCTCTCCCGTCGCGTACTGAGCGGCCATGACAAGGTCTCCCTCGTTTTCCCTGTTCTCGTCGTCGACTACGATAATCATCCGGCCCTGGGAAATGGCGGTCACGGCCTCTTCGATACTGCTCAGCGTGAAATGGTTTGTCCTGTTTTCCATGTGTATGTCCCTCCTTAAAAACCGTGCATGCGCAGAAATGATTCGCTCAAGGGTTGAGCGGCTGCCCTTCGCTCCGTAGCCGATGGCTTTTGTATATCCGTTTTCGCGCTCAGCAGCTTTTCGCAGTATTTCGCGATCATGTCGCATTCGACGTTCACCGTGTCGCCTTTCTGTTTACCCGAAAGGTTCGTCTGTCCTGCGGTGTGCGGGATAACCGAAACGCAGAAAGAGACCGGGGAGACGGCGCATACGGTCAAGCTGATTCCGTCGACCGCGACCGATCCCTTTTCGACGATGTATTTGAGGAGGTTTTCGCCTGAGTCTATGCGGTAGACGCGCGCGATACCCGCTTCTGTCACCGATTCGATTGTGCCGGTGCCGTCAATGTGACCGCTTACCATATGGCCCCCGAGACGCGACGCGGGGGTGAGCGCGCGCTCGAGGTTCACCCTGCTCCCGGCCCGGAGCTCTCCGAGTGAGCTGCGGAGCAGGGTTTCTTCCATCAAGTCGGCGGTGAAACCGTCCTTCGTGCATCCGGTGACTGTGAGGCAAACCCCGTTGAGCGCGATGCTGTCGCCCTTTTTCGTTCCCCCGCAGACTGTCCTCGCGGCTACCGAAATGCGCGCCGAACTGCTTCCGTGAGCGATAGACAGGACCTTTCCCGTTTCCTCGATTATTCCGGTAAACATATGTCCCCCTCGACGCAGAGGTCAGTTCCCGAGGGGAAGCTGCGGAGATTCGCTATTCTGCAAGCCGAAGCCAGTGAGGGAAAGCCGGCGCCGCCCACGGCGGACGCGGCCTGACAGCCGCCGATGATCAGGGGCGCAATATAGAATCGGACTTTGTCTACTATTCCTTCCTTAAGTGCCGAGAAAGCCAGGGTGCTTCCCGCTTCGAGCAGTATGCTGTCAATGCCTCTTTCCCCGAGTTTTGCCATGAGCTCTTTCAGGTTGAGCCTTCCGTTTTTTTCCCGGACCTGGATGACGGTTATGCCTGCGTCCTCAAGGTCTTTTCTCTTTGAGGAAAGATGATCGCCCTGTCCGCCGCTTGGGGTTTCCGCGCAGGCGACTATCGTCGGGATTTCCCCCGCGCTTTGAACGATGACGGAATCCAGGGGAATGCGCAGATTGCTGTCGAGGATAATCCTGGACGGGTTTCGTCCCCCGGCGAGGCGGACGTCCAGGGATGGATTGTCCGCAAGGATCGTATTGATGCCGCACATGACCGCGGTGTACTCGGATCGAAGGCAGTGCACATCGGCCCTCGAAGCCTCGCAGGAAATCCATTTTGACTCGCCGGTTACCGAAGCGATTTTCCCGTCGAGTGAAAGCGCGCTTTTAAGGAGGACGAATGGTTTGCGGAAAGAAATGAATTTGATGAATATACGGTTGACCTCGCGGCATTCTGCCTCGAGAATTCCGGTGATGACGGAGATACCCGCGGAAGCCAGCGCGTTAATCCCCTTTCCTGCGACAAGGGGATTTGGATCGGTCATTCCCGCGACGACGGTTTGTATCCCCGACGCGATGATCGCACCGGTGCAGGGCGGCGTCTTTCCGTGATGGCAGCAGGGCTCGAGGTTCACGTAGAGAAGTGCGTTGGTCAAATCCGAGTGGCCGTGCGCGTGCGCGTCCGCGATCGCCTCGGTCTCGGCATGGGGACCGCCCGCGAAGGCGTGATGCCCCCGCCCGATTACCGTACCGTCCCGGACGATCAAGGCCCCGACAAGGGGGTTCGGGTGAACGGCGCCCGCCCCTTTCTTCGCAAGCTCGAGGGCTTGGGTCATAAAATATTCATGCATAAAAAAACCCCGAAAACAATAAATGTCCTCAGGGTGTGAAATACTACACGGGTGTGTTGCGCTTTTCCTGCAAAATTTAAAAAAATGCGGAAAGCGCGCGTATCTTCTTTCATCCAGACTATACTGTCGGCCTCGGAGTTTCACCGAATCATACCTCGTTAAAGGCTCGCGGGCTATACCGCCGGTGGGGATTTACGCCCCGCCCTGAAGATTAACTGTTCGACGTGATAATAGGCAATTCAACTCGGCCATGTCAAGTAATTGCCTCATCATCGTTATTTTTTGTTGACGAGATCCTTCAAAGCCTTGCCTGCCTTGAATTTCGGGGTCTTTGCGGCCTTGATCTTGAGTGCGTCGCCGGTCTGGGGGTTTCTGCCGGTGCGGGCAGCGCGCTTGCCTACGTTAAAGGTACCGAAGCCGATGAGCTGTACGGTGCCGCCCTTCTTGAGCTCTTTCGATACGGCGGTGATAAATGCCTTGAGGGCTGCTTCTGAATCTTTTTTCGTCAATCCTGTTTCGGCTGCAATTGCGCTTACAAGTTCGGTTTTGTTCATGGTACTCTTGTCTCCTAAAAAATATGATGGTTAATGAGGTAAATTATATCATCAATTTTAGAAAATGAGTATATCTTTATCGCGGAATTTATCAGTATTGCCGTTCTTGTGGCATGGCGCACAATGATGTACAATGAATTTGTGGAATAGAGCGAATACAAGGGGTTACTATGAAGAACTGTGAAATGAAATTGAACGGCAATATCCTGACCATCACGGTGGATATCTCGAAGGAATACGGCCTGTCATCCTCGGGAAAGAGTCTGATCATCAGTTCTACCGAAGGAAACGTATCCATTCCCGATAAAGAAGAGGTTAAAATCGGTTTGAACATCTATAAAAAACCGAAATAAACCGGTCAAGGATACTTCCCTCTCATCGGCCCTTCCTGACGCTTCGGCGTGAGTGGAAGGGCATTTTTTTTGCAACGAAGACAAATCAGAGGCATCTGTCATGATAAGCGCGATATAAACTTGACACCTGGGGCTTCTGCGGTAATAATTGGAAAATTACTGGAGGAAGACATGCCGAACCTTATCACCCGGACAGAGTCCGCTTATGCCGATTCCCTTTTGATCAAATCCCTGTTTGAAGCCCCAATCGGCAGAAATCCCGACCAGGAGATTTTATACCGCGACGAAAAACGCTTCACCTACCGCCAATTTCGTGAACGGGTAGGGCGTCTTGCCTCGGCTCTGAAAAATATGGGGGTGAAGGAAGGCGACACAGTCGCGGTTATGGACTTCGATACACACCGGTATCTGGAATGCTATTTCGCGATCCCGATGATAGGGGCTGTCCTTCATACGGTGAACATTCGTCTGTCTCCCGAGCAGCTGATATACACGATGGATCACGCCGAGGATGACGTACTTCTTATCAACGCGGAATTTCTGCCGGTTCTCGATCATATTAAAAAGCGCATCGATACCGTCAAGAAATTTGTGCTGATGAAGGATGATCACAAGCCCGCCGCCGCAGAGTATGTTTTTGACTTTGAGTACGAGGACATGCTTGCCTCCTCCTCCGTCATGACGGAATTTCCCGATTTCGACGAGAACACAAGGGCCACCACGTTTTATACGACCGGAACTACCGGTATGCCCAAGGGCGTGTATTTCAGCCATCGACAGCTGGTGCTCCATACCCTCGCCGCCTCGGCCAGCCTCTCATCCAGTCACAGCCAGGGCTCCTTTCACCGGGACGACGTATACATGCCCATCACGCCCATGTTCCATGTCCATGCCTGGGGCATTCCCTACATCGCGACCTTCCTCGGCGTCAAGCAGGTCTATCCCGGCAAATACGTTCCTGATCTCCTGCTCAAATTGATAGAGACTGAAAGGATCACCTTCTCCCATTGCGTCCCGACTATTCTTCACATGCTCCTGAAGAGCCCGATGAGCGAGAAAATCGATTTCAGTAAATGGAAGGTGGTTATCGGCGGTTCGGCCCTGACGAAACAGCTGTGCACGGCCGCGCTTAACCGCGGCATCGATATTTACTCGGGCTATGGCATGTCGGAAACCTGCCCCGTGCTGACCCTTGCCTTCCTTTCCGCGGCGGAGCTGAAGCTTCCTCTTGAAGCGCAGGCGGCGCTCCGCTGCAGGACCGGCTCGCCGATAGGGCTTGTCTCCCTCAAGCTTGCCGACGACCTCTCGAGCGAGATCGACAGCGACGACAAGGCGTCCGGCGAGGTGCTCGTGCGCACGCCCTGGCTGACTCAAGGCTACCTGAAGGATCACACGAATTCGGAGAAGCTCTGGGCCGGCGGATGGCTCCATACGAACGACATCGCAAGCCGGAACGAAGCGGGCAGCATCAGGATAACGGACCGCAAAAAGGATTTGATCAAGGTCGGCGGGGAATGGCTGTCTTCGCTCGAAATCGAGGACATCATCGCCTACCATCCAGGTGTGGCGGAGAGCGCGGTAGTCGGTCAGGCCGACGAGCAGTGGGGTGAAATTCCCCTGGCCCTGACGGTACTGAAACCCGGGGTAACGGTGAGCGACCGCGAAATAATCAATATCATCCGTGACTATGTGGATCGCGGTCTCTTGCCGAAGGAAGCGATTTTATTGAAGGTGAGGATCATCGAGGCGATCGACAAGACGAGCGTCGGCAAGGTGAATAAGGTAGCCCTGCGGGAAAAGTATACGAAGTGAATTATTTTTTTTACAAGACCGTGATCGGGGAAATCGGCATTGTCGAGGACGGTTCCGCGATTGTGCGCATCGTCTTCGGCTCTGCCTCGATTGCCGGAGAGCCGTCCGAGTCCCCTCTTCTCGCGGAAGCCGCGGGCCAGATCTCTCTCTATCTCGAAGGCCGCCTGAAGTCTTTTTCCCTTCCGCTCGATCCCCGGGGAACGCCTTTTATGCGCGTTGTCTGGAAGGCGCTGCTTGCCATTCCCTACGGCGGGACGGCGAGCTATTCCGATATTGCCGCCGCCGTCGGGAATCCCAAGGCGTGCCGCGCGGTCGGGATGGCAAATAACAGAAATCCCATACCTCTCATTATTCCCTGCCACCGCGTAATCGGCAAAAACGGATCATTAACAGGATACGCGGGAGGCCTCGAAATAAAAAAACGCCTGCTCTCGATCGAGGCAGGCGTTTCCTCTCATGTGCACTTGCTGTAGCCGCAGCTGAAGCAGCTGATGCATCCGTCGCGGAAGGACAGCTTTTCCCCGCACTCGGGACAGTCCCTGTCGCTGGTGATCACTTCCTCTCCGTCGACGATGTACTGCTTCAGGACGCGCGCGATGCTTCGCTCGACATCGGTAAAGTTCGTATCCTTCTGGAGCTGGGTGACGATAAACTGGAGCGGCGTACCATGGCGGAGCGCCATGGAAATAAATCTGGCCAAGGACGCGTCGGGAGAATCGAAGGCGCGGGTAAAGTTCTCGAGCTTGATTTCCTCGACTCCGTTGATGAACACGAGGTCGTATCTGCCCTTGTCCGCTTTCCGCACGATGGTTTTCTTCTCGGTCGAAAGATCTATTTTCCCCGCCGTATCCTCGATGACGAATATTTCATAGAGGCTTCCCTCGAGAAAGCCCGCGATGACAAGGTAGCTGTTGTTTGCGGCCTTGATGCGGTGAATCGCGCAGGGCAGGTCTTTCGGGCGGACGGGCGCGACGCGGCGGTGAACCCCTTTTTCCTTTTTGTCGGAATACTCGAGAATGCCCTTCATGCTTCCCTCAGGGTTAAAGGTCGTAAAACCCTTCAGCCCTTTTTCATAGCCGTACATGAAGAGGTTTTTATATTCCTCGAATGAGGTCGCCGGCGGAAGGTTCAGCGTCTTGGATATGCTGTGGTCGATATACTTCTGAAAGACAGCCTGCATATCGATTGACTTGTATGGATCGATTTCGACAGTGGTGACGAAGTACGGCGGAACGCCAGCATGCGCGCCTTCCTCTGTCGCGGTCTTTCCCGCGCTTTCCTTCCAGAGTTTCCAGGCGTAGTCCTGCACTTCCTCCGTTCTCGTCTCCTCTCCCTTACCCGTGCGTATCGTGCGCTTGAAGGAGAGGGCAAATATCGGCTCTATGCCCGAAGAGCAGTTTTGTCCCATGGACAGGGAGGTGGTGCCGGTCGGGGCAACTGTGTTGAGCTGGATGTTGCGCATGCCCTGTGTGCGGATTTTTGCGCGGATTGCCTCGGGCAGCGTCTTGACGAAATTGGCGGAAAGGAATTTATCGGCGTCGAAGGCGGGGAAGGAACCCTTTTCCTCTGCGAGGTCGCTCGAGGCGGAATAGGTTCCGTCGCGAAGGGTTGAGGCGATCCGTTCTGCGAGCGCGAGCGATTCGCCGTCGCCGTATTTCATGCAGAGCATCGCGAATACGTCGCCGAGCCCGGTAAATCCGAGCCCGATCCGGCGCCACTGACGGGAGAAGGTTTCGATTTTTTCAAGCGGGTAGGCGGTGGCGTCGAGCACGTTGTCGAGAAAGCGGACGCTAACGGCGATTGTTTTTTTGAAGCCCTCGAAATCAAAGGACGCCTTGCCGGTAAAGGGCTCGCGCACAAAGGACACGAGGTTGATGGAAGAGAGGCAGCACAGCGAGTAGGGCGGCATGACCAGTTCTCCGCAGGGGTTTACGCGGTCCATCTTGAACGCCCAGTAACCGTTGTTGTACCGCTCGATGATATCCGTGTTGAAGATGCCGGGCTCGTTGTGGGTGAATGCGTTTTTAGCGAGGATGTCGTAGAGATGTCTTGCCTTTACGGTTTTGTATGCTTTCCCGTGATATTCCAGGTTCCAGTCTTTATCGTTTTTGACGGCCTCTATAAAGGCGTCGGTTATTTTCACGGAAATATTGAACTGGGTGAGCTCCTTGTTCTGCTCTCCCTTTTTGGCGGTGATGAAATCCTCGATCTCGGGATGCGATATGTCCAGAAGGGCAATGTGGGCTGAGCGCCTCTGGCCGCCGGTCATGATGGTTTTCGCCGACTGGTCGAAGATGCGGAGAAAGGAAATCACGCCGGACGACTCTCCTCCGTTGGAAAGCTTTGCGCCGCGGGGCCTCAGTTTTGAAATGTCGAAGCCGACTCCGCCGCCCATCTTGCTGATGGTCGCGTCTTCCTTGAGCGAGTCGTAGATTCCCTCGAGGGTATCCTCTATATCGATCGTGAAGCAGTTGTTGTAGTTTTTCATCTTGCTGTAGGGACGGGCGTTCGCGAGAATGCGGCCTGCCGGCTGAAGGCGGCCCTCGACGAGCTCGGTGTAAAAGCTCTCTTCCCACTTTTTGCGCAGCGCTTCGTCTTTTTCGACGGATGCGATTTCACCGGCAACGCCTCGGAAAACCTCTTCTGCCGATTTTTCCCCGTGAAGCCAGTATTTTTGTTCAAATATTTCCTTGCATATCTGCTGTTGCCATATCCATTGTGCCATTGTTTTTGTCTCCCGCTATATATAGCGTTATTCTTCAGTCTCTGTCAATACTTTCGGAAGCTTCCAGCGGAAACTGAAGGGGAATTTGGCGGGGTTTTTCGGATTTTCAGCCCATGGTCACAGAGATCGCATGCTCCTTTCCGTCGGCAAAGGAAGGAACGAGATTCCCGTCGAGATTCTTCCCGTCAGCGGTGACGCGCATGACGCCGCTCTCCACATGCGAGGGATTATCGAAGGTGATGGAATAGACCGCATTACGGAACGATCGCTTCACTGTGAAACGGTCCCATGATGCGTCCACGCAGGGATCTATCCTGAGTCCTTCATATTCGGCCCTGACGCCGAATATGAATTCGGTCAGCGCGGTATGCATGGTCGGCGCAGTCCCGGTAAGCCAGGTGTGGCCGCCACGGCCTTCTTCTCTTATACCCTTGCCTCTCACGTATTCCGGGTATACATAGGGTTCGGCTTTGTATGCGTCCTGATCCCTGCTCATGTTTTCAGGCAGGGTTTTACGGAACAGGGCGACTGCCTTGTTTCCCTTTCCCGTCCGGCAGTAGGACTCCACGAGCCAGGCGTTCAAGTGCATGAATACCCCTCCGTTTTCTTTCATCCCGGGCGGTTCTTTCTCGATGTTCCACGTTTTATGCGGCAGTTCGTTCCGCTCCGCAAGGGCGTTAAAAAAGGGCCAGCAGAGCATGGCTCCCCTGTCTGTGTCCAGATATAATTCCACCGCGTCCAGTATCGCGGCCGACTGCGCCTCGTCCGCGCATCCGCAGTTGATCCCGAATACCTGGCTTTCGAGGAATATCTTCGCCTCTTCGTTTTCGCTTGACCCCAGGTCACTTCCGCCGGCTTCGCAGGCGAGCGCCCGCTTGAAGTAACCCTCCCTGTCAAAGGCATGGGAAGCGAGACTTGCCTGAATACGGGATGCGGTCTCGCGGTACGCAGAAACGGCTGAAGCGTG
>JAYVSC010000213.1:0-23277 GCA_043775705.1 Spirochaetales bacterium
AGAGCCTCGCTAGCCTGACCAATCTCGCCGCAACGGTCGCACATGAAATTAAGAATCCTCTCGGCTCGATCAGCATATACGTCCAGCTGCTCCGAAAAGCCCTTGTGCAATACGGGTATCCGGAAAACTTGACGGTTCAGAAATACATCGATATCGTCGAGGAAGAAATCGAGCGGCTCAATAAAATCGTCGTTGACTTTCTCTTCGCCGTGCGCCCTATAAAATTCGAGTTTGCCCCTCTCGACCTTAATGCATTGATCCGCTCTCTTGCGGAATTCTTCAGCGAGGAATTGAAGAGCGGGGGAATAGCGCTGAACCTCGAGCTCGTGGAACCTGTTCCTCTTATCCAGGGTGACGACCGGTTTATCAGGCAGATGATCATCAATCTGGTAAAGAACGCGATTGCCGCGCTTATGTCCGGCGGCCTCATCCAGATCAAAACCGTCGTGGCGGAGGACTTTATCATCCTTACGATTGAGGATACGGGAACCGGCATCCCGGACAGCATGATCCATAAAATTTTCGAGCCCTATTTTACGACGAAGGTTGACGGTACAGGCCTGGGGCTTACGATGGCGTACAAGGTGGTCAAGGAACACGGCGGGGATATAAGGGTTCAATCCGAAAAGGGGCAGGGCACCTGCTTTACCATCAAGCTGCCCGTCATGCGAAAGGCCCAGAAAATGATTGAATATGAGGAGTATCAGGAATAATGAAATTTACCATCCTCGTAATCGACGATGAAAAGAATATCCGCACAGGCCTTGCGGCCGCCCTCGAGCTTGATGGATACGAAGTGCTTCTCGCAGCCGACGGTGATGAAGGGCTGGACATTGCCCTTCATAACGAAATTGACCTTGTGATCACGGATCTCAGGATGCCCGGGGTGAGCGGCGAGGAAGTGCTCCGGCGCGTGACAACCGAGACGCCGGGAATACCGGTGATTGTGCTCACCGGGCATGGCACGGTGGAGAGCGCGGTCGATGCAATGCGCTCGGGCGCCTATGATTTTCTCACGAAGCCGCTGAACCTAGACCGGCTTTCCCTATTGGTCAAACGGGCACTGCAGAGCCGCGAACTCATCCTCCAGCACCGCGAGCTGGAACGCGAGATTGAAAACAGAAAATCTTTCGAGCATATTATCGGAAAGAGCCCCGCGATGGCCAAGGTTTTCGAAGTGGTAAAGCGCGTTGCGCCGACAAAGGCCTCAGTGCTCATCACCGGGGACAGCGGGGTTGGAAAGGAATTGATCGCGAATGCGCTGCACAACCTGTCACCCCGGAAAGACCAGCCCTTCATCAAGGTGCATTGCGCCGCCCTTGCCGAAACACTTCTTGAGAGCGAGCTTTTCGGCCACGAAAAGGGCTCGTTTACGGGCGCCGTTTCCCGAAAGCGCGGGCGTTTCGAGTTGGCCCATTTGGGGTCGATTTTTCTGGATGAAATCGGAGAAATCGAGCAATCCGTGCAGATAAAAATACTTCGGGTTTTACAGGAAAAAAAATTCGAGCGGGTTGGCGGGGAAGAGACGCTTGAGGTTGACGTACGCGTCATTACCGCGACCAACCGCGACCTTGAAAAGGAAATCGCCGAAGGAACCTTCCGCGAGGATTTGTTTTACCGGTTGAATGTGGTGCGCATCCATGTCCCCCCGCTGCGGGAGAGGAAGGACGATCTGCCCCTTATGATAACCTCGTTTATCCACGAGTTCGCGAAAGAAAACGGGAAAAAAATTGAGGGCATCGATCCCAAGGCACGCTCTGTGTTATATGCCTATGATTGGCCGGGAAACGTACGGCAGCTGCGGAACTGCATCGAGAGCGCGGTGGTAATGACCTCGGGAACGGTCATCACCCTTGATGACCTTCCTCCTTCTATCCGGCCTCGGGATGAAGCCCCCTCGATCCATATACCGATAGGGGTTACCATCGCCGAAGCCGAAAAGCAGGTGATTATTCAAACCCTTTCTGCCCAAAACGGGAACAAGTCCCGCACCGCCGAGATTCTCGGGATCGGGCGCAAGACTTTGCATCGTAAGCTTGACGAGTACGGAATAGATTCGAAGCTGGATACGGACGGAGAAGGTGAAGAGACGATTCTTTAGGCAAGCGAGCCCGTTTCGTACCAGTGTGAAATTCTCCGGTAGGAATTGTTGATTTTGATTGATACTTGCGTCGAGCGTGTCTGAGAGAGAGGATTCTGCGCGTTGGTATCGGGATGGTTTGCCTTAAGGAGTTTTTTCCATGCACTCTTGCATTCTTCCTGCGATACCCCGGGCATTACTCCGAGGGTTTTAAAATCCTCAACGAGTTCTCCTGGCACTGCGACGCGTTTTTGGCCTTCCTTCCGATGTGGTGGGGGAGTGCGTTCCCTTTCGTTTCCCGCCTGACGGCTTTTTCCCTCATGGGCGTCCCAGGAATCAAAGGGGTCTTCGTCGGAATCGAGTTTGTCACGAAGGATATTTCCGAGACGATCGTAGAAACTTTGCACTTTGATGACTCCTTTTAAGAATATACCTCACAAAACGAAATATTGGCAAGTTTCTTTACTTGCAATACGGACATTTGTCGATTAAACTAGTAGTACTTCGATTCCTACAGGAGAGAGCATATGAAAATAAAAAAAAAATCGTTCGGAACACTTTCTACAGGCCAAAAAATCGCTTTGTTTACCGTTTCAAATAACGAAATGTCTTTTTCAGTAACCAATTATGGATGCATTATTACCAGTATTCTTGTTCCTTCCGAAACCCGTCACAAGGATGATATAGTACTCGGTTATTCAACCCTGGAAGGCTACATCTCGAATAAGCCTTATTTCGGTGCCGTTATCGGACGCTTTGCAAACCGCATCGCAAAGGCAGCTTTTACCCTGGGCGGAAAAGAATATCCCCTGTCGGCAAATGACAATGGAAATTGCCTGCACAGCGGAAAAAACGGGTATCACAAAATGGTTTGGAAAGCGGAACCCTTCAGCAATACACGCGAAGCCGGCGTGATGTTCAGACGTACCAGTCCCGCGGGGGAACAAGGCTTTCCCGGTACAGTCGATCTCAGGGTTTCATACAGCCTGACTCCCAAGAATGATATTATTATCCGCTACTCGGCAAAAACAGATGCGCCAACCCCGGTAAATCTTACCAATCATACGTATTTTAATTTGGGTGGAAGCGATTCCTCCTCAATTGTTGATCATCAGGTGCAGCTTTTTGCCGACCGGTATGTGCCCGTTGATGCGCAGATGATTCCGACCGGTGAAATTCTCGATGTCGCGGGAACTCCGTTTGATTTCCGCAGTCCGAAGGCGATATCAAAGGATATCGGGTCTGTGTCCGGCGGTTTTGACCATAACTGGGAAGTCAGCCGCTCGGGAGAGGCGTTGAATCCGGTGGCAGGGGTGTATGAACCGGTGACCGGCCGCACGCTGACCGTGTATTCAACCCAGCCCGGCGTGCAGTTTTATACCGGGAATTTTCTCAAGGATGAACAGGGAAAAAACGGCGAATCATATGGCTCTCACGGCGGTTTTTGCCTTGAAACCCAGCATTTCCCCGATTCGCCGAACCGGAGCGAATTTCCGAATTCAATTCTGCTGCCCGGGGAACAGTACCGTCAGCAGACAATATGGCATTTTGATTTCGAACAATAAAACTTTTTAAATATATACGAGGGGTAATTATGGAAGTCCAGCTACAGGAACTTGTCGATAAAATCAGAAAAGACGGTGTCGATACCGCCGAGACAAAAGCGGCCGAGATCCTGAAAACCGCCGAAACCAAAGCAGCAACGATTATCAAAACCGCGCAGGTCGAAGCCGCTTCCATTGTGAAAAACGGAGAGGCAGAGGCCGCACGGAACGAAAAGGCCGCCATATCCGCTATCCGCCAAGCAGGTCGGAATCTACTTATCTCCTTCAGGGAAGGTATCACGAGCGAGCTTGATGCACTCGTGAAATCCGGGATCGCCGAAACCTATGACGCGTCCGTCCTGAAAGAACTTCTTCCGTCCGCCGTAAAAGCATGGATTGCGAACAGCGAATCCGACGATATCGCCGTCCTGCTTTCTCCCGCCGACGCTGCCGCTCTTGAAGGCGCATTCGAGTCAACTTTAAAAGCTGAGCTTGCGAAGGGAATAGAGATACGCAGCGACGCGTCCGTGGCCGGCGGTTTTAGGATAGGGACAAAAGACGGAGCCTCCTATTATGATTTTTCAGCGGAAGCGGTTGCGGATTTGTTTTCAGCATACCTTAATCCGCGCGTGGCCGATATCATGAAGTCCGCCGCGAAGGAGTTGTGAGGACGTGAGCAGCTATTATTACCTGATGGCGCAGCTTCCGGGAATTCTGCAAAACAGTCCGCTTCCCATCACGTACAAGGATTTTCGAGAAACATCATCGCACTTCCTTACCGCGCGCGATAAAAAAATCCTGGAGCAGCTGTCCCTGGAGCCGCCGCGAAAGGCAGTCAAGACCGGTTCCGCAGTGGTTGATGGTTTTTACCTGCGCGAGCGCGCCCTGCGTCTTTCACTGGAACGTATCCGCGCCGTTAAGCTGAAACGGGATGTGTCCTCCATGCCGGAAGAAGACGGGCTCATCAGCGGCGCGTTTGAAACTGTCCAGATCGCACGGACTGCCTCCGGCTTTGAAAGCCCGCTGGATGCCGAAATGTACCTGATGCGCGCGCGCATCGACTTTATTGATATCCTTCAGGTAAACCATTTTTTTGACTCGGATGCAGTATTCGCTTACGGACTTATGTTGCTTCTTCGCGAACGCAGTGACCGCTTTACTGCCGAAGCAGGACGCACATCATATACCACAATTTACAATCAGATTCTTGGAGAATAGAATGACGGAAACAAAAGGCAAAGTGGTCGCCGTCAACGGCAACATGATCAATGTCAAATTTGACGGAATTGTTGCCATGAACGAAGTAGGCTACGTACATGTTGGAGAGAAAAGCCTGAAAAGCGAGGTTATCCGTATTCGCGGAGATGTCGCCCAGCTGCAGGTTTTCGAAATCACCAAGGGCATTGAGGTTGGTGACAAGGTAGAATTTACCGGAGACCTCCTTTCGGTTGAACTCGGGCCGGGACTTCTGGGCCAGGTTTATGACGGGCTTCAAAACCCGCTCCCCGAGCTTGCTGCAAAGGCCGGTTACTTCCTTGAGCGCGGGGTATACCTTGATCCCCTTCCGGACACGGCCCTCTGGGCATTTACTCCGGTCGCCAAAGAGGGAGACAAGGTAGTGCGCGCTGATACTCTGGGTACTGTCCCGGAAGGTACCTTCACGCACCGGATAATGGTTCCGTTCGCTCTGTTCGGTGCTTATACCGTTAAGTCGGTAAAGAGCGCGGGAACCTATACCCTTAAGGATACCATAGCTGAGCTCATCGATGAAAAGGGTACTGTTATACCGGTAACCATGAGTTTCAAATGGCCGGTAAAGCGCGCGATAGACTGCTATGCTGAACGACTCAAGCCTGCCGAGACACTCACTACCATGATCCGCTCAATTGATACCTTCTTTCCCGTCGCGAAGGGCGGCACCTACTGCATCCCCGGCCCTTTCGGTGCGGGAAAGACGGTCATACAGCATGCCACCAGCCGGAACGCGGAAATAGATATTGTCATCATAGCGGCCTGCGGCGAACGCGCGGGCGAGGTTGTGGAAACTCTGAAAGAATTTCCCGAGCTCACCGATCCGCGCACCGGCAAGTCCTTGATGGAAAGAACCATCATTATCTGCAATACCTCGTCCATGCCTGTCGCTTCCCGCGAAGCCTCGGTATATACGGGCGTGACGCTCGCGGAATACTACCGCCAGATGGGTCTCGACGTGCTGCTCCTCGCGGATTCGACAAGCCGCTGGGCACAGGCCATGCGCGAGATGTCCGGCCGCCTCGAGGAGATCCCGGGAGAGGAAGCCTTCCCGGCCTACCTCGAGTCATCCATTGCCTCCTTTTATGAAAGGGCAGGAAACGTCCGGCTGAAGGACGGAACGTACGGCTCGGTCACGATCGGCGGGACCGTATCCCCTGCGGGCGGAAATTTCGAAGAACCCGTAACGCAGGCGACGCTCAAAGTCGTCGGCGCCTTCCATGGGTTGACCCGAGAGCGCTCCGATGCGCGAAAATTCCCGGCGATCCATCCCCTCGATTCCTGGTCAAAGTACAAGAGCGTCATCGCCTCTCCCCTGGTTGACTACGGCAGGGTATTCCTCAGGCGCGGTACCGAGATCGAGCAAATGATGAAGGTAGTCGGCGAGGAAGGAACAAGCCTCGATGATTTTGTCGTATACCTCAAGGGAAATTTCCTCGATGCGGTATACCTGCAGCAGAACTCATTTGATCCTGTCGACGCAGCGGTTCCCGCAGAGCGGCAGCAGTATCAGTACAGGATTATAATCGAGATCCTCGGATCCTCGTTCAGCTTTGCCGACAAGGACGAGGCGCGCTCCTGGTTCAACAAGGCGCGCCTGTTGTTTATCGACTTTAATTATGCCGTGTGGAATTCGGACGGCTTCAAGAAAATTGAAAGTGACATCCGCGCATCTTTCGCGGAAAAGGCAACCGGCCTCGACGAGGCTGCAGGAAAACTGCTCACGACGGCGGAGAAGCTATGAAAAAGGTATATAGCAAGATTGAATCGATCAGCGGTTCCGTGATAACGGTACGTGCCGACGGAATAAAATACGGCGAGCTGGCCGAGATCGAGACTTCCTTTGGAAGTTCCCTCGCGGAAGTGAACAAGCTGAACGGGGACCTCGTGTCGCTACAGGTTTTTGCCGGCGGCCGCGGTGTCTCGACCGGAGACCACGTGCGTTTTCTCGGAAGCGAGATGCGTGTGAGCTTTTCTGACAATTTGATGGGCCGTATTTTCAACGGCTCTGGCGAACCGCGGGACAAGGGCCCTTCACTGAAGGACAACATGGTTCCCATCGGCGGCCCGTCGGTCAATCCATCAAAACGCATCATCGCCAAGCGCATGATCCGCACCGGCATTCCGATGATCGACATGTTCAATACCCTCGTCGTTTCCCAGAAACTTCCGATATTTTCCATCTCGGGAGAGCCGTATAATGAACTGCTCGCGCGCATCGCGATGCAGGCCGAAGTAGATGTGATAGTGCTTGGCGGTATGGGACTCAAATACGACGACTATCTTTATTTCAAGGATACTCTCGAAAACGCCGGAGCCATGAGCCGTACCGCCATGTTCATCCATACAGCTGCCGACCCGACTGTTGAATGCCTGATGATACCGGATATGTGCCTAGCGGTCGCCGAACAGTTCGCTCTTCAGGGCAAGGACGTGCTTGTGCTCCTGACCGACATGACGAATTTTGCGGACTCCATGAAAGAAATCGCCATCATCCAGGAACAGGTTCCCTCGAACCGCGGGTATCCGGGCGATCTCTACAGCCAGCTCGCTGCCCGCTACGAGAAGGCCGTCGACTTCGACGACGCAGGATCTGTAACGATCCTGGCCGTGACGACGATGCCCGGGGACGACGTCACCCACCCGGTTCCGGACAATACCGGGTACATCACCGAGGGCCAGTTTTACCTGAAGAACGGACGCATCGAGCCCTTCGGAAGTCTTTCCCGACTGAAGCAGAATGTCAACGGCAAGACGCGCAATGACCACCGCGCCCTCATGGATAATATGATCAAGCTCTATTCTTCCTTCAAGGATACCCTCGAGAAAAAATCGATGGGCTTCATGATGTCCGAATGGGATACAAAACTGCTCAAGTACGGAGTTCTTTTCGAAGGCCAGATGATGGAGCTGTCGGTGAACATTCCCCTCGAAGGCGCGCTCGATGCAGGCTGGAAAATCCTCGGAGAATGTTTCAAGCCGGAAGAAACGGGCATCAAGAGCGAGCTGATCAATCAGTACTGGCTCAAGAAGTGAAAGGAAGTGTGTCATGGCTATAAAGCTGACGAAAAACGAATTGAAGTCCCAGAAGGAAAGCCTGAAAATGTACAGGCGCTACCTTCCGACCCTTCAGCTCAAAAAGCAGCAGCTTCAGACCGAGATACGGACTATTGAATCACGGGCACTCGACGTGCGTTTCAGACGCGACGCGCTGAATATGGAATTCCAGGAATGGATTGCCGTGTTCGGCGAAACGGAAGCCTTTTCCCCCGACACGGTAAAGGTAAAAACCATCCATACCTCGACAGGGAATATTGCCGGTGTTTCGATACCTCTCTTTACGGGCGCTGAATTTGAGCGGACTCCTTATGATCTTTACCAAACTCCTCTGTGGGTTGATATTGCCTCCGACCGGCTCGAGAAAGTCCTGAGCCTCGATCTTGAGGCACGGGTCCTTGACGAACAGGTACGCCTCCTTCATATAGAACTGCGTACGACTACCCAGCGGGTGAATCTTTTCGAGAAAGTGAAGATTCCGGAATCGCGCTCTAATATAAAGAAAATTACGGTGTATCTAGGCGACCAGCAGGTGGCCGGAGTAGTACGGGGTAAAATTTCTAAACGGAACCTCGAGAAAGCGGGCACGGAGGCAGCGCAATGATAATGCCCATGAAAAAAATAACCCTTGTCGTACTCAGTCGCGAGCGGGATGAAGCACTTGCTGCCCTTCGCTCGACAGGGGTACTGCATATAGAGAAGCGCGAGGCATTCAGCCAGCGCATCACTGATGCTCACGCCCTTTTGTCGCGGCTCGACCAGGCGGCCTCGGTGCTTTTTGAAAAGAAAATCAGCAAGAAGGCGGTAAGGGTAGCATCTCTCAGCCGCGAAAAGACAATTGAACTCGTCGACCGTGTATTGGCTTCCCGCGATGAATATCGCGCTACGCAGGAACGCATGATGCATCTCGGGAATGAACTTGACCGTATGGCCCCCTGGGGTAAGGTCTGTCCTTCGGATTTTACCTTTCTTGCGGAGAAGGGGATTTTTCTGCATCCCTTCGAGATGTCAACGGCAGATTTCATGAGTCTTCCGGAGACTGTTCGTACTTTTACGATCAGGAGCGATAAAAAGACAATACGCCTTCTTGTTTTGTCTGAAAAGAGTGAGCTTCCCGAAGGGATCCCTTCTGAAGCGAAAGCGGTAGAACTGCCCATTCTGTCAACGGACGAGATGCAAAAAGCCTTGGAATACAATCGGCTGCTTCTATCCGAAATCGAAAAACGCCTCGCATCGGATGCCCTTTGCGCGGACGCGATTCTTTTCTTGAAAGGCGGGCTTTTAAAAGAACTTGAGTTCGACATTATCAGTACAGGAATGCCTCTTATATTAATCGGGGACGAATCGGCCTTTATGGGAAAAACATCGCTGTGCTGGCTTACCGGCTTTGTTCCCTCGCATGAGGAAATTGCCATAGGAAAGGCCGCTGTCACCCACGGCTGGGCCTTTATATCCGAAGAACCCGGGGACGAGGACAATGTTCCGACCCAAATCAAAAACAACCGTTTTGTCAATTTGATTTCCCCTCTTCTCGACTTTCTCGGCACCGTGCCCGGATACCGCGAACTGGATATTTCGCTGTGGTTCTTGCTTTTCTTCGGCATCTTTTTCGCGATGATATTCGGGGACGGAGGCTATGGCTCTCTTTTGGTACTGGTTGCCGCCGTCAATATTATTTCCGCGATCAGAAAGAAAAAGAGTGTGGCCACCGCACTCTACATGCTTTTATATCTTAGTCTGATGACCGTCGCATGGGGAGCCGCTACCTGTTCCTGGTTCGGCCTCCCGCTTGATAAGCTGCCCCAGTTCTTCAAGTCGATCGCGATACCGGCTTTCTCGTCCGAGAATCCTGACGCGGCGACCAATATCAAGGTATTCTGCTTCGTGCTCGGTCTCGTGCAGCTCTCTCTTGCACATGTGATCGGCATTATCCGGAATATCAAGACCTTCAAGGTATTAGGCGAGCTCGGGTCCCTGCTCATGACGGTCGGAATGTTTTTTGTGGTACTCAATCTGGTCATCGATGCGGAAAAGTATCCCATGACAAATATCGTTCTCGGTACGATAGGTGCAGGCTTTTTGCTGAACTTTGTGTTCATCAATTACTCGGGGAGTATCGTCGGCAGTATTATTGAAAGCTTAAAGAATATCATTACGATGTTCCTCGGCGTGGTCAACGTATTCGGCGATATCATGAGTTATATACGTCTGTGGGCAGTCGGACTTGCAGGGGCGGCGATCAGTTCGACGGTCAATTCGATGGCAGGCGACTTTATGGGTGGGGTGGTAATTTTTGCCGGACTTATCCTGCTGCTGTTCGGACACGGTCTCAATTTCATGATGAATATCCTGTCGGTTATTGTTCACGGTGTCCGTCTCAATACACTCGAATTTTCGAACCATCTCGGTCTGACCTGGTCAGGCTTTAAATACGAACCGTTCTCGGAAACGGTAAAAAAATAGGAGTTGAAAAATGATTAATTTTGGTATGTTTGGTGCAGCTGCGGCGCTTGGATTTTCTGCCTTGGGCTCCTCAATTGGTCTGGCAATCGCCGGACAGGCTACCATCGGTGCATGGAAGCGCTGTTACATGAATAACAAACCGGCTCCTTACATTTTGCTTGCGTTTGCCGGTGCCCCGCTTACGCAGACAATCTATGGGTTCCTTCTGATGAGTTCTATGCTTAAATCCGAAGCGGATTCATGGTTCCTCCTCGGGGTGGGTATAACATGCGGCCTTGCGATCGGTGCTTCTGCCGCCGCTCAGGGTATGGCCAGCGCTTCCGGCTCCGACGCACTCGCCGAAACCGGGAAGGGATTTTCTCAATACATCACCATTGTCGGTCTATGCGAAACCGTCGCCCTCTTTGTAATGGTATTCGGCCTGATTTCTGTGTAATTCTTTCGGAAGGCGGACGCTCCTGTTCCGCTTTCCCACTTTTTGCTTTTTTCTATGCCTGGCCTGAAAATGCTCTGTACACCATCTTTTTTTGCCGATATAGTAAACAACCATGAGTGAATTCAAACAGCCAAACCAGATTTCCATCGGCGGCGGCGGGATTACCCGTTCCCTTTTAATCGGCGGAGGGGCCCCTGTTACAATCCAGACCATGTGGAAATCCTCCCTTTCCGGCTCGGATATTCAGGAAATCGCGCGTACCTTAGCCCTGCTCGAGCAGCTGGGGTGCGATATCGTGCGTTTCGCCGTTCCTGACATGGAAAGCGCGGATGCCCTGGTTCGTCTTTCGAAAATTACAGCCATGCCCCTCGTTGCGGACATTCATTTCGATCACACCCTTGCCCTGCGCTGTCTTGACGGCTCTGTCGCGAAAATACGGATAAACCCCGGTAATATCGGAAGCCGGGATAAAGTGAAATTCGTGGTCGACAAGGCCCGTGACACGAACGCGGCGATACGCATAGGCGTGAATTCCGGTTCCCTTCCGCGGGACCTGCAGGCGTCCGTCGAAGCAGTCCGCCTTTCCGGAGGCGACCTCATGCAAGCCCGTTCCTCAGCCCTTTCCGAAACAGCTTCCCGTGAAGCGGCCGTGTTCGAAGAGCTGTCCTTTCACCGCGTCGTCGTTTCAATGAAAGCCTCCTCCGTCGAGGAAACCGTGCGCTGCAACGAGGAATTTGCCCGGCGCTTTTCGATTCCACTCCACATCGGGGTTACGGAGGCTGGCCCCCTGATAAGCGGCATCGTAAAGAGCACCCTGGCTTTCAGCCGCCTACTCGCAGAGGGCATCGGCTCGACCATAAGGGTAAGCCTCTCCGATTCGATGGAAAACGAGGTGATCGCGGGAAGGGAAATCCTGACCGAATGCGGCAGGAGATCAGGGGGCGTGCGTATCGTGTCCTGTCCGAGATGCGGCCGCAACGGCTTTGACGTGCATGCCTTCGTGTCGCGCTGGCAGAATGAATTGTTATCCCTGCATAAGGATATTACGGTGGCTGTAATGGGCTGCGTCGTAAACGGGCCGGGTGAGGGTAAACACGCCGATATCGGCATTACCGGAGCAGGGGACTCTATACTTATTTTCCGACACGGTGAAACGGTTCGCACCGTTTCAGTCTCTGACGGATTTACCGCTGCCGATGACGCATTCCGCGAGGAGTTGAATAAACTGTGATAAAACCAATCCGATTTACCGTCCTTTTTCTGCAGATACTTATTCTTTTTTCCTCCTTCGCGTTTGCCCAGCCCAGTCCGGGGAATGAGGCATGGCGCGTTCTCGAGCGGGGTAAACTGGCATTCGAGCAGGAAGAATTGGGTAAGGCTTTGCTGTATTGCGAGCAGGCCCGGGAAATCCATATTGCGGAATTCAAGGCATATAAGGAAAATCTGGAAAAGGCGCTTCTCCCGCGTGAAGTGAAAAAAGCTGGAGACGATATAATGAAAGTGCGCTCTGTTTTCGAAAAACGCAGCGACAGCGACTCGGTCGCAATCCTTGATGCGATACTTCTGAATCATCCGCCATCTTCTTTTTACTACTCAATAAAGAATCTGTTAACATGGATAGATAATAACCTGGTGTATCCCGAAGCGGATTTTCTCGCCGGACAGGTGTACGAGGGAGAGGGGGAGAACTATCTTGCCCTTGATTATTATGAGAAAGCCTGGGTAAACAGAGGTTTTTTGGACATTCCCGATGAACGGTTTACCCTGGCATACCGCATGGCAGATCTCGCATACAATATGAAAAATTTTGGAAAAAGGGAAGAATACCTCCAACTGATCCTGATCGAGGATCCCGTTTATGGAAAGCCCGATGCTCCGGGGGCCACCCTGGCGGCTATGGTCAGAACCCTTGAAACAGAAACGAGCACCGACAGGTTTTTCCTGCTCTACCGGAATACCAATTATTCGGCCCTGAAAGCCTATCAGGATCTTGCCTCGCATTACTACTATGATTCCGGAAAAAGACTTGACCGTGCGCTTCCTGTTGCCGCCCTCGCTTCAACCATTTCACTTACCCACCTCTGTGAGGTCCTGAAACAGGCCGATTTTGATTTTACCTATAAAGATTTTCCTGATTTACTCATACGAACGGAAAAAAACGCCGGTGTGGCCAGGTGGGCACAGGAGACTAAACTTTGGGATTCATTTCTGCTTTTAGCGATAATTCTTTCCGAAAAAGGGAAAAATACGCAGGCGGAATCCATTTGGACAGCGCTCGCTCACTATTGTCCGGATAAAATGATCGCCCGGAAAGCAGAGACAGAACTGCATGTTTTACAGTAATATGCCGAAATATATGGATATTATTGTATTATTTGATATAATATGAGTACATTACACAGTATCTCAATGTATCTAGGAGAAAAATGTTGAATTTAAAAAAAACGGTTATTAGCACGGTAATGATTTCGATCATTAGTATGTCTGGTGTTTTTGCATTCGGGATCGGGCTGCAGATTGACGGAGATCCGTACGGCGGGGGATACGGTCCAGCCCTTACTTTCAAGCTAGATACGGTACCTCTTGTTTTTGCGGCAAATATTGATATCACCGAAAAGGATTTTTCGTTCGGATTGACCGGGGACTGGTGGATTTTTAATAATACGATCGAGAAATCCTATCCGGTCAAATGGTTTGTCGGTTATGGGTTTTTCATTCACAGCGGAACCGGCAGAGCCGAATCCCTTATTGCCGGCGCAAGGTTGCCTATTGGTGTCAACGCTTTCTTTAATGATGGCTTTATCGAACCTTATATACAGGTAGCCCCGTCGGTCGGAATCGCGTTCGAGCCGAGTTTTCATTTTCCTGAATGGTACCTGCCGGTTTCACTCGGGATCAGATTCTGGTTTGATTAAATTTTTTTAAATATAATAGGAGTATCGTGATGAAAAAGAAACTATCTGTGCTGCTGGCCTCTCTTTTGGTAATTGGGTCTGCGAATTTATTCGCGTTTGGTATCGGCTTGCAGGCAAATGCGAATGCCGGTGAAGTCTTTGCCCCCGGAATCGCGTTGACCTTCAAGCTGGATTCCGTGCCGCTGGTTTTTGCCGCCAACTGGAATGCCGGGGAAACCGTTCAAACCTACGGGTTGACCGGTGACTATTGGGCAATCAACAAATCGCTTACCCATATCGGAAAAGCCAATATTAACTGGTTTTTCGGAGTCGGTTTCTTTTTGAACATGACGTTTATACAAGATTCGGACGTCCAGGTCTCGACAGGCGTGCGCCTGCCCATCGGTCTGAACATGTTTGTCGCAGACGGTTTTATTGAACCCTTTATTCAGATTGCGCCTTCCTTCGGAGTAAGGTTCGTTCCTTCCCTCGGCGCCGAGGGTTTATTCTGGCCGATGTCTGCCGGTTTCCGTATCTGGTTCAAATAACATATAAAAACATCTAACCGTCCCTTCTCGGGACGGTTTTTTTATGTTAAAATCCAAAAGCGTTTGACTGAAGGAGCCTTTATTATGAATAAAGTGGTTTTGGGTGCAGATTCACTTGATGGATATTTAACGGATAAGGATCAGGCTTATCTTGCGAGAATGGATACCCTGTATGCACGGGCTATGAATTCCTTCAAAATTCTCGCATCAGGAGGGTTCAGCTCCGCCCTGGCAAATGAAGAAAAGAAAGTAATCGATATATATAACGAGATGGGTCATGTGATGCAGGAAATCTGCAAGGAAGCTCCCGGAATCAAGGTATATTCCTTCGAAACCGAAGTTGAAAGCCATGCCGAAGCGTCACGGGTCATCGCCAAGCTTCGGGATATCCGCACGGGACACAATGAATTCGTATATTATACCCAGCGTGCCTATGAAATGCTGTTTCGCCTGGCTTATAACCGCAATCATACCGACAACAAGAATTATCTCGTGGTAAAAACCCCGGTTACCGCCCCGGTCCAGAATTATGCGGTTCACAAGATACCGGATATTGACTATAAAATCGAGAATTCCGTCATGTGCGTTCTTCTTCGGGGCGCCCTTCTGCCGTCCATGATCATGAGCAAGGAAATCGAGGAATATTCCTCCCATGGGTATGTCACTCCCTTTGCGCTTTTCAAGATCAAGCGCGATGATTCCAAAAAAGAAAGCAATATGGAATATATTCTTGATCTGGACAAGTCCTTTTTCAATATAGCGGACATGAACGGAAAGGATCTGATATTCGCGGATCCCATGAATGCAACGGGCGGAAGCCTCGTGACAGTTGTCAAATATCTTGTCGAAAACGGCGTAAAACCCAAATCAATCAGTTTTTTCAACGTGATATCAGCCCTCAAGGGAGCCCTTCGCGTCGTCCGTGCGCTGGACAACTGCACGGTCTACACTCTGTGGATGGATCCTGTTCTCAATACCGCAGCTTATATCATGCCGGGTCTGGGCGACGCGGGTGACCGGATTAACGGAAAGGACACCGAAGATACTCCGCGGAATATTATTCAGCTCATCGCGGATTATGGCTCGGACATAGCCGGTTTGTACCGCTCCCAGCTTCGGAAGATTGAACAGATTGTGCTCGGGCCCCATTGATGAAGCGGATTTCCCTGTGCCTCATCGCTGCGTTGCTGATGGTCATTCTTTCCGCCTGCACTGCATTGAAGGGCAGCCTGATCACGAAGGAAACCGCATCGAATTATTATGAGATAGCAGAGGGATATGCCGGGATAACGAAGTATGACAAGGCCATTTCCTTTTACCGCAAAGCGGCGCTCCAAAAGGAGTTTGCCAACGCGGCGAATTACGGTTTGGCACGCATGTATTCGTTGACCGGGAAATGGCAGGACGCCTGCGTTATTCTCGGGGATCTGTACGCCCAGGACAAGGAAAACACGCTCATCGCCACCGCTTATGCGTATGCGCTTGCCTCAAACAGCCGGGGCGATGAAGCCCTGGCCTTATATGAATCGGTCTGGAAGAAAAACAGCGAAGATCCTTCGGCCGGAAGAAATTATGCGGGTATACTCTTCCTGTCGGGCAAGTTCGGCGAAACCCTTGAACAGATTGCGCTATTAAAGGAAAAGTATCCGGACGCGGAAGCGCTCAAGGGCATAGATGAGCTTGAAAAAAAAGCGAAGGAAGGACTGTCGCCTCCTGCCGAGCCTGATCCGGCCGCGGGCACAAAAGCAGACGCCAAGACAGATGTCATAACGGACGCCAAAACTGTTCCCGAAAAACCGGAGTCTTCAAGCGGCGCGGAGAGCAAACCACTCCCGGTAAAGGCCCTGTAGCCGTTTTCCTCGAACGTTTCATTTATCCGGCGAATCACCCCAGCCGAATCGTTTGTGTTCCCTTGAGGTGATTGCCTGCTCGATCAATCCGTCAATATCCATTTTCCTGTATATTTCCTCGGTGTCTTGGAGTACCGCGCGCAGCATGGGATGCTTCGGCGAAAAGAGCACGCAGCAGTCTTCATAGGGCAAAATCGAGATATCGTAGGTGCCGATTTTTTTTGCGGTGGCTACGATTTCTTCCTTGTCCATACCGATAAGCGGTCTGAGCACCGGGAAGTCCGCATACGCATTCGTCACCGCGAGGTTTTCGATGGTCTGGCTCGCGACCTGCCCGAGGCTTTCCCCGGTGATGATCGATTTGCAGCCTATCGTGGGACAGAGCTGGTTCGCCACCTTCATCATGCATACCCTCAGCAGTATTGTCGCATAGTCGGGAGGGGCCGAATCCCTGATCCGCTGCTGGACGGCGGTGAAGGGAACGATGTTCAGATGGGTCCCCAGTCCGTACAAAGCCATTACCTTCGCAAGATCCTCAACTTTCTGCTGCGCCTCGGGGGAGGTGTAGGGATGTGAATGAAAATAGAGGCAGTCAATCTTCATGCCCCGGCGAATCATCCGGTATCCGGCGACCGGCGAATCGATGCCGCCCGAAAGAAGAAGGAGGCCTCGACCGCCCGTTCCGCAGGGCAAACCGCGGTGTCCGGTGTTTTCCGCACCGTACACAAAGCAGCGTTCGCGCACTTCCACGGTGATCTCGATATCCGGGTGATGGACGTCGACCGCGAGTATCCCCTTTTCATACACGATTTCCCCCATGAGGCAGGCAATCTCGTAGGAATTGAGATGGAAGCTTTTATCCGAGCGGCGCGCCTCAACCTTGAATGTTTTTTTCCCTTCTTTTTGGGCTTTCACCGCTTCCGCGAGTACGGCCTGCTGCATGGCCTCCGTTTCTTTGGGCACGACCGTAGCTCTCGCCCAGCCTGTTATTCCTATCAGGTGGGAGAGGGCATATTCGATCGCGCGTGCCGAATCGGAAGGCCCCTCGACATACATGCGTCCTGCGCGGAGTGCTACTTTTATTTTTTTGTCATCGAGATATAACTGGGTATTCTGCACCAGACGCTGTTCGAAATCCTTGCGGTTTCCGCTTTTCAGCGTGAGTTCGCCGACTTTAACGAGATATAAAACTGTTTCCATCATGGTCTCCTGAAAAACTAAAAATCGGATAAAACGGATGCGAGAGCGGAAATGAAAACATCGATGTCTTCTTTTGTCGTTGTCCTGCCGATCGAGATCCGGAATGCGTTCTGCTGCTTGTCGCCGCTGACGTTCATCGCCTCGAGTACCGGCCTTGTTTTTTTTCTGGAGGAGCAGGCTGAGCCCATGGAAATATAAATATCCTTTCCGGAGAGAATGCGCACCAGTACCTCTCCCGGAAGCTTTGTGTTCGTGAATTGGACAATCCAGGGGGAAAACCGGATGTCGGAAGGAGTCCTCGTCGAAGGTATAATGGCGATTTCTTTCATGAGCGCAAGGGAAGAAATCAGGTGAGCCATGAGGGCCGCCGCTTTCTCCGCGTTCATGTCTCCCATGCTTTTTTCGAGAGCCTTCGAGAGCGCCCATGCGCCGGCGAGGTTTTCGGTTCCCGGTCTCTGTCCTGCTTCCTGCCCGCCGCCGCGGATATAGGGTTCGATGCGTTTGGAGAGATAGAGAAGGCCCGTTCCCCTCGGTCCCTGTATCTTGTGACCGCTGATCGCGGCGGAATCGATTCCCTCCGTCGAGAGAACCAGATCTGTTTTTCCCGCTGCCTGGACCGCGTCAACGTGAAAGTGCGGCTTTTTTCTCCCTGCGCAGCCGTGTATCAGCTCTGAAGCTATCTCGGTAACGTTCTGGATCGCGCCCGTCTCGTTGTTGACGGCCATGACGGCGACAAACGCGGTGTCCCGCCTGATCGTCGCGATAACTGCCTCGGGAGTGATAAACCCTTCTTCGGTAGCCGGAATGACGAGCATCTCCCAGCCGGTATTTTCCATCATCTTGGCCTGCTCAAAAACGGCGGGATGCTCAATGGCGCTGACCGCGATGCTGCCCCTGACCGGCCGCTGATTGAGGGCGAGCATAGGTAGATAATCAGACTCCGTTCCGCCGGAAGTAAAAATGAGCGTGTCGCTTTTTACTGCAAGGGCGCGCGCGCACCGCTCCCTCGCCTGGGCGAGAAGGGCAGCACCCTTTTTTCCCGCACCGTGCTCGCTCGATGGATTTCCGTATCCGGTGCACGCTATTTCGACCCCTTCTGCAAGGAGCGCGGGATCAGGCGGCGAGGTGGCCGCCCAGTCGAGGTATATGCTCATATAAGCACCGCGAGCACGTCGGCATCGCTCACCTCGGTGACGAGGGTGGAATTGATTTCCCTCTGCAGCACAAAGCGGATGTTTCCGCCCTTTTTTTTCTTGTCGTTTTTCATGGCCTCTAGCAGTGCTTTTGCCGTGTCGAGGGCTGATGTTTTTCCCGAGTTGATCCGGCTCTCGAGGACGGGATGGACGGCAGCGGTTGACCAGCCGTAGGCTTCAATAATTGGTATCACGTCGACGATATATTCTGAGTCGGTGATGCCGAGACGTTTGCCGAGCGCAAGGGCACGGGATATTCCCCAGGCGACGGCTTCCCCGTGGGTAATGCACCCAAAGCCGGCGACGCTCTCAAGGGCGTGGCCGAAGGTATGGCCGAGATTCAGGTACATGCGCTCGCCTGTTTCCCGGAGGTCGCGCTCTACGACAAGCGCTTTCGCCTGGACGCAGCGCTTGACAATTTCGAGCAGCAATACTTCATCGCGCGCGAGAATCGCACTGCGTTTTTCGGCGAGGATCTGAAAGAGCTTCGGGGCATAGAGGAGTGCCGTTTTGAAAATCTCGGCAAGGCCGGAGCGGAATTCCTTTTCGCTCAAGGACTGGAGAACGGGAACGGCTATATGAATTTTCGATGCGGGGTAAAAGGTACCGACGCAGTTCTTGTAGTTGCCGAAATCAACGCCGGTTTTTCCGCCGACGGCAGCGTCGGCCATGGCGAGCAGGGTAGTGGGAACGAGCTCGATCTGGGCGCCGCGCATATAGAGCGAGGCGGCGAATGCGGTCATGTCCGTGATCACGCCGCCCCCGAAACCGACAAAAAGGCTGTCGCGGGCAAGTCCAGCTTCAAGGGCGCTTTTCAAAATCCGCTCGATGTTCGAGAGTGTTTTTTGTTCCTCGCCGGCTTCGATCACAATCACCGGAGAGGTCGGGAGAAAGCCCCTGGCTTTTTTCAGCAGTTCGATGGTATTCGAGTCGCATACATAGAGGCCACCGGATTGGGGAAGGGGCGGGACAGTCAGTTCCTGATGAAAGAGGATGGAAATAGGGCCCGTAGGCAGCGTAAAATTGAAGATATCCATGGGGCTATTCTAGTAAGTTTTGGCATCCATTGCAAGGAAGTCCGCGCGCACTTTTTCAAGCCGGGCAAGCTCTCTATTGATTGTGCGCTCGTAATCGAGCTTTCCCGTCGCAATTCGTTCCCTCTCATCTTCCCAGGACTGCAGATCAAGAAGAAACAAAAAGCGGAATTCGCGCACATTTGCCTTTTCTGCCCAGATTTTTGCCTCGTTCCAATAATACAGCGCCGCAGTATAGCAGGTTTCGGCGGTTTTCAGGCTGTCAAGGTTTTGGGTTTTCCAGGGGGCATTGTAAAAATAGGCAACCTGCTTATCCCATTTAGACCCGAGCCGGAGGTGCTGTTCGACCAGCTTCAAATTGATGTGCATCATCATCATATTCCTGTATTTTTCCCAAGCCTTTTCATCGGCTATTTTGCCCATCGCGTACAGGGGATTGCAGAAATCGGCCTCGACTGCCCGTTCGAGCCAGTAAATATTTTCCATAGTGTCGTCGGGATACTGGTTGTAGTGGATATGATAGAGTTCGTAAAACTGTTCTTTATATTGAACCATATATGCACTTGCGGGAGTGACAGCGGCGAATATGAGAAAGATGAGGATAAAAGTCCGGAAACGAAACGTCATGCTCACATTTTCGGCAAATTTCGGGCAATACTCCATATCTTTTCCGCAATTTCATCAATTGATGAAGAGGCATCAATTCTGGTCACTTTCATGTTTTTTTCCTCATGTTCAAAACGCTCAATGATTTCAAGATATCTGGAGCGGACCTTGTTTTGAAAATCGCGTTTTTCATATATTTCGAGGGAGCCGGCGCGTTTTTCCACCCTGCTCATAGCGGTATCCTCGTCAAGGTCAAAATAAAAAAGATACTCGGGAAGGGGGAAATTTCCGTTTAAAAGGAGGGGCAGATCGGGATTTCCCGCTTCACCCTGATAGGCAAGGCTTGAAAAGAGGTAGCGGTCCGAAAATACTGCCTTTCCCTGCGCGATGAGGGACTCTATTCCGTTTTCTCCGAAAAGGTGCTCGCCCCTGTCTGCGCTGAACAGACGGGCCATTGTATCGGGCGTGAAGTGAATTTCGCCTCGAAGCGCGCGCCTGATCAGCCGTCCTATTTCGCCGGAGGTCGGTTCACAGGTAAAATGAATCAGGTTCTGGTTTTCGCCCTGGCGGAGCGCGTAGGCGGATTTCAGCCTTTCAATCTGTGTCGTCGTGCCGGTTCCGTCTATTCCCTCAAAAACAACAAAATTACGCAAAATCATGATATGACAATAGCGGAATTTCTGATATGATTCTAGATTGGAATGAAACGCCCTTCACTTAGCAATAGTAAAGAGATACTCCTTTTTTTTGTACTCATTGCAGGCGCATTTTTAATGCTTGTACCGGTGTCGAAGAATTTGGAAAGCGCACTTTCCCGTTTCCGGGATTCTCTGTCTCAAAGGCTTGAAAATGCCACTGGGCTTCGCTTTTCCTATACCATGCTTTCCCCCTCGATTTTCAGGTCTCTCAAACTGACCGATCTGGTGATAAGCGATGCGTCAAACGCCATTGTGCTCGCCCGCATTTCTGATGTTTCTATATCCTATAATCTGTTTGCCCTGCTTCGCGGGGATTTCCGGAACGCTTTTAAAAAGATACTCATTCAAAATGGTTCAATTACTGTCGATTATTCGGAGAATCGAACCCTGATTGAATTTTTGCAGAATATGTCCGGTACGGGAAATCCTGCGCTTCCTGCGAAAGGAGGATCCGAGAATGGCAAATTAACGGATATTCCGTTGAACATACAGATCAGAAATATCGATGTGACCTACACCGATTCAGCGCAGACCATGTTTGTGCACCTTGGCAAGGGTGTTGCCCGGCTTGAAAAAGACAAGATTACCTTTGAGCTCGACAGCAAAATCCGCTACGACCGGAAAGATATCGGGGGGCTGGGAACCATTGAGGGAGCTCTTGGCATCAATGGATCGATTGACAGTACCTTTGAATCGGGGTCTGCTTCGATCATTCTCGGAAATCTTTCAGGGAAAGAATTTTCCGTCGCGAGGCTGGCAATGATTACCTCGTTTCGGAACGGTCAGCTTTCCGTCAGTTCCGTTCCGGATCTTCAGCCTGTCGACATAAAACTGTTATGGGATATCAATAAAAAAGAAGTAAGCGCCTCGCTGGTCTGTGAAAAACTGCTCCCGTTCCGCTTTATCCAGATAAAAAATGAATCATCCCTGCTGGGAAGACTGCGAAATTCCGTTGTTTCGGGATCCGCCGACCTGAAGATTTCTGAAACTGCGGGTTTCGAATATAGCGTAAAGATGACCGGCGATATTGCCGAAAGAGTGTACCAGGGCGGAAGAATCACCATAGACTGCAGCGGGACATCCAAAAAACTGGATTTTACAAAAATCAGTTTATTGGGCAAGCAATACGACATTACCTTTTCAGGTTCTCTTGATCTGGAAAAAATGAAACCTGAGGGTTTTCTCTCCGTTGCCAAACTCACTCTACCTTCCGGAAGCGTGATTAGCGGAGATATGTATATCCAGGGCAGCAAGTCCGGTTTCAACTGCCTCGTCCCGGATCTTTCCATCAACACGAATCACTTTACCAATGTGGATCTTTCTCTTTCTCCAGGCGCTTCTATAATTGAATTCACCTTTTCGGCCTATGATCAGAAAGGCCATTTCAGCGCTGAGGGAAGCCTGCAGTACGGATCCCACTCTTTTTTACAGCTGTACGCCGCGTTTGACTCGATCGGAGTTGCAAATCTGGCCGGTACAGTGATCGGTTTGACCGGTTCCGAGGGCCAGACAAACAGGAAAAGTCTCGAAAAAAACTTGGCTCCCTATGCACTTACCACCGAGGTATACTTTTCCACGGATTTTACCAATTTATCATTTAACTGTACCCGCCTTGTCCTCGCGTCCGACGTAAAGGACGGTTTGTACGTACTTTTATCCGTAAAGGGAAATGAGACTGGAATCGATATCACGGATATCAGTTTTTCAAAAGGGGGAGTTGATATTACGGGGAACGTGCATACCGGGTTTGAGTCATCCGGAGATATTCTGTTTAATTCGGCGTTTACCGTCAATTCCATTCCTTATTCCTTTTCCGGCATGTACAGCAACCAGGTTCTTTCTGTCTACGGCGACTATAAGCTGTCCGTTTCCCTTTTCTTTGATTCTCTCGGAGGCATTACGGGTTCTTTCAGTTCCGAGGGGTTTCCCGTTCCCGTCGGCCCCTTGCTTCTTTCAGTTACATCGAATGCAGCCCTCGACCTCAAGAGTGACGGTTCCTGGAAAATATCTATAAATAACGGTTCAATCGAGGACATGAGCGGCACTATGCCCCTTCAGACTGTACTGCGCTTTCAAGGCACAATGGATAATTCCGGTCTTTTCCTGGATACACTCACAGTCCAGGATGATGTTTCACAGCTTTCGGGATATCTGGGCTTGAATATAATTCCTGCTCCTCCGGGCACATCCGGTCCTTCCCGGTATAATACGGAACTCGTGCTCAATAGTGCGGACACGCAGGAAGCATATAATGTGTCGGGACAGATTTCTTTCGCCGACGAGATTTATTTTGAATCCAAGATAACGGTAAATGAGATACCGCTCATGCGTTTTGCCCAGGGACAGCTGCCCTCCAACCGGCTCTCGGCTACCTTTACCTGTTCCGGGACTCCGTCCAATATTTTCGCCTCGGCCGAGATTGG
>JAYVSC010000214.1:0-1872 GCA_043775705.1 Spirochaetales bacterium
GGCGTTTCGCCGTAGCTGTCCTTCTGGTTCGGGTCTGCCCCGGCGGCGAGGAGTTTCGCGAAAATCTCGGAGCGGGAGGCCGTCGGCATGACCAGATGAAGGGGTGTGTTGCCGGAGGAATCTTTCTGGTTCGGGTCGGCGCCCGAGGCAAGGAGGATGGATGTGCAGTCGATATGCCCGTTCCGGACGGCTTCATGGAGGGGCGTCGAACTCGAGATGTCCTTTACGTTGACCGGGACTTTTTTGTCCAGAAAGTACTGCACGTAGCCGGTGTGGCCGTTGCTTGAGGCGATATGGAGGGGCGTTCTGCCTTCCTCGAAGCGCATTGCGGGATTCCGCTTGAGCACAGCGGTTTCAAAGTAGGCAAAGTCACCCCGGACGGGTTCCGCACCGGCCAGGAGAAGTAGAGCGGCAATCCGGGCGCTTTCGGCAGGAACGGGGTTCTTGTATGCAAGGGCCAGCGGGGTAAGGCCGGATTTATCCATGAGGGACAGAGCTCCCCCGGATGCGAGAATAATGGCCGCCGCCTGTTCATCCAGGAGAACCGCCGCATAATGCAGAGCGGTTTTTCCTTCCTCATCCTGCTGGATGACCGTTTTTGGTGAAATAATGGCGGCAAGGGCTTCGTTTCCCTTTGCCCGTGCGAGTGTATACACTGACATGCCGGTCACATTCGTGGAAAAGATGTTCGAGCCCGCAGATGCGAGGACGCGGACTGCGTCAAAGCAGCCGCTTCCGACAGCCGCGGCTATCGGCGTTTCACCGGACGAATTTTTTATTTCGGTGTCGGCGCTCATGTTCAACAAGAGCTGCACCATTTCGGCGTCGTTTTTGAGAGCTGCAATATGGAGCAAGCTCTGTCCCTCGGCGTTTTTCTGGTTTATTGCATTGGTATTGGTAAACCGTTTTTTTACGTCAGCGGTTTTCCCCGAGGAAATGAGATCGATCAGACTTTCTTCAGTCGTTCCCGGATTCTGTTTGGGTGTGCTGGTGCTCGCACACGAAACGAGGAGACAAAGCGAAGCAGTGATCAGGCATAAAACTATCCATGCGTGCGGCATTGTGTTCAGTATGTGCAGTTCCTGTGATGTTTTTTTCATGGTAGGTAATCTCCCTTTCATATAATCGACCGAATATACGGCCGGTTAAAATGAATTCAGGGAAAATTGATAGAATTCCATCCTGATAATTGTTACAATACAAGTAATGAATCAGACGTATTCCTTTATTGAAGATGAAAATGGGGTAATGGAACGGCTTTGCGGGAATGAGGCGCTTTTTAAACGTCTCCTGACCAAATTTCGTGATACCTATTCTGCCTCGCGGACAAAATTGATCTTTTTGCTGGATGCCGGTGACAAAGAGGAATCATACCGTCTTGTTCATTCAATAAAGGGCGTTTCAGCAAATTTGGGGATAGGTAAACTGTACCGGCTGAGTATAGCCCTGGAAAACCGCATGAAAGCACATGAATACAGTAATATTCAGACAGAGACCGAGGCCTTTCTCGTCGAGCTTGAAACGGTGATTACGGAAATTTCAAACTAAAAAGCGAAGAGACTAAACAAAACAGGGACAGAGCTGAATAAAAATAAAAAAACCTGAATCGGGTCATCCGGTTCAGGTTTTTATTTTTTGCGAGAAAATTTACCAGACTATCAGGTTGCCGCCGTAGGTAAGGCCTGCGCCGAAACCGACAGTCATGATTATATCGCCTTTTTTCAGTTCCCCGGTTCGGGCGTATTCATCGAGGGCGATGGGGATCGTCGCATTCGAGGTATTTGCATACTTCTCGATATTCATAAAAAACTTGCTTTCGGGCACCTTGAGCCGTTTGGCCGCCGCCTGGATAATGCGTTCATTGGCCTGATG
>JAYVSC010000215.1:0-5544 GCA_043775705.1 Spirochaetales bacterium
CAGAATTCCTGCTCTTCGGCGTCTGTACCGATACCGGTTTTTTCCGCCACCTGGACTCGCGCAGCGCCGAATCTTTTTCGCTTACCTCCCGGCTCGTAGCAGCCGGGGCAAATCCCAAAAAGACCTATGCCAAGATGAACAGCGGCAAATCCTTCGGCTCCCGCATCCTGATTTCCCGTCTTCTCTCGCGCATGACGCCTTATTATAATAATCAATTGATAGTCACCTACGAAACAATGGCCGATACGCTCGAGTATGGCCAGGAAGGCAGGGATTCCGATACCGTCTATCAACTCATTCAGGGCATTACCGGAGTCGAGGCTATCGTGATAGTCCGACAGGAAAGCGAAACCAAATGTTCGGTCGGCTTCCGTTCCCTTGACCGGATCGATGTCAGCATCGTGGCAGCCTCTTTCGGCGGCGGCGGGCATCGGCAGGCTTCAGGTTTGAGCATAGACGGCACAATTGACGCCCTTATTCCCCGTTTTGTCGCGGAATTCGCCCCCCAGTTTCCCGGTATCAAGGCCTGACCGTCATTCATTGAAAGGGCATGCCCGTCCGACTTAAAAAATGCCCGCCTGAATTCAGGAATTCAGGCGGCTTTTTACTTTTATGGTTGAATTCAGGTCATTGGGGATGTTGAATCCGGCATTCCAACCTCGGACAAGCCGAGAATTCCATACGTGCGTCCCCTTCCAATTTTCTGGCATGACTTTTGCAGTATAGCTTCCCAGGAGGTTATACATATGACGGAAGACGTAATGATTGGTCTGGTCGAAGAATACAAAAAAAAAGAGGACAGGGAATCTGAGTCAAAAACACTCGCGCGCGAAAAGGCCATAGGGGCACTGGGAGAATTCCTGTATCTGCACCTTCACCGTTTCAGGCTCGATTATGTAACAGAAGACACCCGCAGCGATTTTATCGTATCCCTGTATCCGCGTTTCGGTGCGATCATCGACCAGTATGATTCAAGCCGGGCATCTTTCGGTACCTATATCCGCTCTATAGTCCGGCTATCCTACCGCACCTTTACCCGTGCCCGGTACGGGTATGAAGCACGCCAAAAAGTGTATGAAATGGAAGAAGTGACCCGCCTCCTGAGTACCGACCCTGAACGGGTGCCCGAGGAAAAGAGACACAGGGAAGTGTGCGACGCACAGGTTGCCTATGTGCTGAGCAAAACATTGAAAAAGTCTCTTGCAATGAGCAAAAAAAAACAGGAAATTCATGGTCGTAAAATATTTCTTCTTGCATGCAAGGCAGGCATTGACCTTGATGACTCCCTGATCAAAAAGCTTGCGGACTCAAGCGGATTCACCGTCGAGTACCTGCGGACAAATCTGGACCGGATAAGGGAAAAATGCCTGAAAAAAAGCGAACAGCTGCAGTATATTTCAGAAAAACAAAACAGTTTTTACATTCGCTGCCAGCGATGTCTCTATGAGATGAAATATCTTGATAAAGATTCATCCCGCTACCTCGCCCTGGAGAAGGAATACCGTTACTGCCGGAAAAGATGGACAGCGATACGGGAACAGGCCGCAAAGCAGATAAGGGCGCCCAGCAACAGGTACCTGTCAAGCGCCCTCGGCATAAGCCGGGGAACAATAGACACGACCCTTGCAACGCTCCCTAAAGGCGGGTATTCTCGGATATCATGAAGATATATTTTGCTTCGGGAAACGCACATAAAAGAGAAGAGCTTTCGCGGATACTCGCACCGCACACGATCGTCATTCCTTCCGACGAGGGTATTTCTTTTGATCCGGAAGAAACCGAGCCTACCTTTTTCGGCAATGCCCTCATCAAGGCGAAAGCCCTCTTCGATCTCGTCGGCATGAGTGTGCTTGCCGACGACTCGGGTATCTGCGTAGATGCGCTCGGCGGGGCCCCGGGGGTTCTTTCTGCGCGGTTTGGTTCCGAAAACGGAAAAAATCTTTTAGCTGCCGAACGGAATCAGCTGCTGCTCTCCCGCATGGACGGGATCACCGACAGAAAATGCCGGTTCGTGTGCAGTATGGTGCTGTATCTCGGCGCCGACCGTTTTTTTGCCGTCCAGGAAACTCTTGAAGGCCTGCTGATTGATGAAAGCCGGGGTTCACAGGGTTTCGGGTACGACCCGATCGTTTTTCTTCCCGCGTATGGCAAAACGGTTGCCGAACTTGACGCTTACGAAAAAGACAGCTGTTCTCATCGGGGCAAAGCCGGAATCAGGATCGCGCGACTTCTTGAATCTTTTTAAAAAGATATATATGCGGACCTGCCTGTCCCTGCCATTCGAAACCGGCATCTCCGGCGACCAGGCGCAGAGATTTTTCCGAGTAAAACGAGATATGTGTCGCATCCTGCCGGTACCACCAGGGTGCAAAAAAATCCCAAATAGAGGGATAAGTTCCGCCGCTTTCAAGGAGCAGAGTGCCCAGGGCCAAAAAGCCGCCTGGACGAAGCAATGAAGCCATCAGGGCAAATTCCCCCAGGGGATCCATAAAATGCTCCGCAACCTCGAGACAGGTGAGAATATCGGCACCCCCCGGAAACATTTTCGGTAGAGGAGCAAAAAACTTGTCGCTGAAATGCACTTCAAAGCCTTTTTCTCCGAGCAAAGTGGCTAATGCAGGCTCGGGACCGCTCCCGAAATCATGTATTTTACGCCTATTTTCAGGATTTTCTTCGTTCAGGGCAGGAAATGTCAGTACAGCGGAAATAAAATCTTCGAGATAGCGCCGATAACCTGCATTTTTAAGCGAATTATCATGTTTTTCATATCTATTTTTTTCATCAACCGATGAAAGGAGATATGCACGGTCCAGGAATATGCCGCCGCATGTTTCACAGTGATGATATACGCGTTTTCCCAGCTCTTTCGACCCGATTTCATACATTCCGCAAAATATACATTTTATTTTCACTTTTCGTGCGGAAATCATTAAAGGTTTCTCCCCTCCCTGCCGAAAATCAAAACGGAGATGGTTCGCTTCTGTTCAAGCTTCGTCGAAGAAAGAACAAAAGAGGCCGCTTCAGTTACTTTATCGGTGTATAAAAAGAACGACTTGAGACTATCCGTTTCATCTTTTTCTGACTATATGCCAAACGGGGAACATGGATGTTTCCCGGAATCTATATTCCATGGAGGAATACCTATGGTTATCAACCACAATCTCTCTGCAGCTTTCGCTCAACGCACACTTGGTGTCACCAACGGCGCTCTCGGTTCTGATGTAGAAAAACTCTCATCAGGCATGAGAATCAACCGCGCGGGTGATGATGCTTCCGGTCTTGCTGTATCTGAAAAGATGCGCAGCCAGGTTCGGGGTTTGAACCAGGCCTCACAGAACGCATCCAACGGTATCAGCTTTATCCAGGCTACTGAAGGTTACTTGCAGGAAACTTCCGACATTCTTCAGAGAATCCGGGAACTGTCTGTCCAGTCTTCAAACGGAATTTATTCCTCCGAAGACCGCATGCAGATCCAGGTTGAAGTTTCACAGCTTGTTGCAGAAGTAGACAGAATCGCAAGTTCTGCCCAGTTTAACGGCATGAACATGCTCACCGGACGTTTCGCTCGCGAAACGGGTGAAAACACCATTACCGGTTCAATGTGGTTCCACGTCGGAGCCAATATGGACCAGCGCGTTCGTGTGTACATCGGTACCATGACCGCCGCCGCTATGGGAATCAAAAACGTAAGCGACGGAACGATCATGACCCTCGAAAATGCCGAATCTGCCAACCGCAATATCGGTGTTATCGATGAAGCCCTCAAGGGTTTGAACAAACAGCGTGCAGATCTCGGTGCCTACCAGAACCGCCTTACCTACACCATCGCCGGAGTAAACATCGCTTCTGAAAACCTGACCGCATCCGAATCACGCATTCGCGACACGGACATGGCAAAACAGATGGTTGATTACACCAAGAACCAGGTGCTTTCTCAGGCCGGAACCGCCATGCTTGCCCAGGCAAACCAGTCCAGCCAGCAAGTATTGTCACTTCTGAGATAACGTAGTAAAATAAGATCAATGAGGAGTCTCCTTTTCGGAGGCTCCTCAGATCTTATTTTAAAAAAACCCCTGTTAAAAACAGGGTTTGTAGTGTATCCTTAAGTAAGTATTGATTTACGGATACAAGCGATCTTTGAAAAACACCCTCCTGAAGAGTAGCATGTCACAGTATTGACAGTTCCGTTTCCCCAGTAATGAGGAAAAAGCGGAACTATCCGTGCTGTGTGGAACTTAAATGGATATTTTGGAAGAGGCGCTACTTCTTCATATATCCATCCAATACATGCGGTATCGTTGTCTGGCAAGGATTGCCGGACTAACAAGACTTCAAGGAGGGTCATAATGGTCATAAATCACAACATGAGTGCAATGTATGCTCAGCGGCAGTCAGGTACAATTCAAGGCGCTCTGCAGCAGAACATCGAAAAACTATCAAGCGGTCAGCGCATCAACCGGGCGGGAGACGATGCTTCCGGGTTGGCAGTATCTGAAAAGATGAGGAGCCAAATCCGGGGACTCAATCAAGCCGGGCAAAATATCCAGAATGGCGTTTCTTTCATTCAAGCAACCGAAGGTTACCTGACTGAAACGACAGACATCATTCAGAGACTTCGTGAACTTTCAATACAGTCGGCAAACGGTATATATTCTTCGGAAGACCGCATGCAGATCCAGGTTGAAGTTTCACAGCTGGTTGATGAAGTAAACCGTATTGCCAGTCATGCGCAATTCAACGGAATGAATATCCTTACCGGAAGGTTTTCTAAAGATTCTGCTACCGGACCGATGCAGCTTCAGGTTGGCGCAAACGTCGATCAGAACGAAAAAATCTTTATTGGTACCATGACGGCACAAGCGCTTGGTATTACGGGAAACCAGGGAACGGATAATTCTATGATTTCACTATCATCTGTTGACGGCGCAAATATGGCGATTGCCTCTCTTGATTCAGCTCTCAAATCGGTATCAAAACAGCGTGCCGACCTCGGTGCCTACCAGAACCGCTTCGAAATGGCTTACAAGGGAATTTCTATTGCTTCTGAAAACCTTCAGGCAGCAGAATCACGAATCCGTGATACCGATATGGCATCGGAAATGGTTAATTTCACGAAAAACCAGATCCTGAGCCAGGCAGGAAATGCAATGCTTGCACAGGCAAATACACAGCCCCAGTCAGTCATGAGACTGATCCAATAGCTGGAAGCAGACAGTAACGGGTAAAAAAAAGAGAGTTCTGGACGTCATCTCTTAATTATCTTTTTTTTCCAGGAAGAAGAAGTAGCGCCCTTCTTCTTCCATTTTGAACCTTTCTCGGAGTCTACTCCGAATATCTGATATTATTCCGTGCCGTTTTAATACGGCAGTGTATCAGGGAAGATACATATACGGATCTCTTTCAAGGAGGTTGTCTATGAGTTTAGAAGTTGTAAACATCGGACAGCAGTTAACGGCAATGGATCGTCGTCTTGAAGGTTCGGTAAATACCTCATTGAGAAACACAACAGCAGCCATTCAGACCGCAGAGAACACCGACCGGGCT
>JAYVSC010000216.1:0-5428 GCA_043775705.1 Spirochaetales bacterium
AAAAAGATAAACAATAGGCCAAGAAAGTCATTAGGCTACCGAACACCGCGAGAAGTGTTTTTTAAATTGCCTCTCGCACTTCAGACTTGAACTGGCGAAGTCAAAAACTTGAATGCCGTTCCAGTTTTCGGCAACCCCGTGAGCGATCGCTTCCTCGCATCGTTTTTTATACATTAGATACAGGGAGTCGCCCGGAATTTCGTCAAGGAGAGATATGAGCACAGGCAGGGCTTCGCTGAACTTTTTTTCATAAAAAAGGATAAGGGATCTCGCGTATTCGGGGGCGCCTCTCTTTTTCAATTCAATGTCCCCATCGCTGTCGCTGTCGTAAATTTCATAGAGTCTGACCGCTTCGTTTTTTCCCTTTACCGTTACCCGGTCGACATACCGGCACAGGTAGTTGTTTTTATCGGCCAGTCCTTCAAGGGAGTGCTCGCTGATGAGAAGGTTGACTCCATAGTATTTAGTCAGTCCCTCGATTCGGGACGCGAGGTTCACCGCGTCCGAGATGACAGTTCCGTCCATCCTCTCGTTCTCGCCGATCGTGCCCATCATGAGGCTGCCCGTGTTGATGCCGATTCCGATCCGTACCGGATTATAACCGGCTCTCTCTCTGCCTCTGTTATACTCGGTCACCTTGTTCTGCACCGCGATGGCCGCCTGTACCGCATCGTCCGGCGTTCCCGGGAAAAGCGCCATGATCGCGTCCCCGATGTATTTATCGATGAATCCGTTATGGGCTCGTATTTCCGGGCCCACCTGGCTGAGGTAGGAGTTGATGAAACTGAAGGTCTGCTGCGGTGTCATTGATTCGGACAAGCCGGTAAAATCCCGTATATCGGAAAAGAGGACAGTCATGTGCTTGTTTACCTGATCCCCGAGCTGCATATCGATGACCGATTTTTTGTCGAGCAGTTTCAGAAAATCTTGCGGGACAAATCGCCCGTACGCCTGCAGGAGTTTTTCCAGCTGGCTGCTGTAACCCTCTATGGTCTGTGCCATGAAATTGAAGCTGTATCCGAGGCTGCCTATCTCGTCAAGGCTTTTCACCTCGGCCCGGACGGCGAAATCCCGTTCGCCGAAGCGGCGCACGATTCGCTCGAGGTAGATAATCCCGCGGGTAAACAAGTTGCCGAGAATGATCGACGAGATAAGCGCGCAAAGCAGCGCCAGTATCGCTATCAGGGTCGAATAAAGGGTGACTTCGCGGAGCGCCTGACGAACATCGCTGTCCGCCATATCGATGCCGAGAAGCGCTACAATGTTTCCCGATCTGTCCAGGATGGGCGCATAGCCGGAAATCGAATTGATCGAATAGACCTCGTCGCGGATATAGGTGGTATCAACAAAAACTTTTTTTTCCGCAATGGCGCGTTTGGCAAGAACGAATCCGGAAATATCCAGCACCGAACCGAACTGCGATATTTCGGCATCCTCGATTTGCTCGCCGTTTTTTTGCTTTTCGAGGAGGTTCAGCACATCGGCATCGACGACGTAGCGGGTGAGGTTTGCATTATCAGTCGGTGCGACAATATAGACATACCTGATGATGTCCTTCTCTATATCGCGTATCCAGTTGAGTTCCCCGCTCGCAAGCAGATAGTCGCCGGATGCCTGAATTTCCGCAATTTTGGTATTGTCGGTCGGGTCAGCGGTGTCACGCAGTCTTTCCGCAAGCCGCACCAGGGCGCCTGAATCCAGCGTTTTTACGCCGAGGGTGACAATATCTTTTACCCGTCCCTGAAGCTCCTCGAAGAGTTTTTTATTTAGGATCTGATAAGCTGAAAAGGTAATGAATGCGCTGACCAGCGAACTGATGACAAAAAAGGTAACGATAATCTTCAAGCGAAGACCGAACCGGACTGAAGAGGCATTTTTCTTTTCTTCTTCGTTCTTGCTCATATGGATTCCTGTTGAGAGAATGCCTTTGTGCTCCGGCTCCCTATAGTTTGGGTTGACGTGCCTGCTTTGTCGATGAAAATGCCTGAATTTGTTTTGTTCTGTGATATTATTGATCCGCACAGTTTATTTACCATCGGGCCCGATGGAGTTCGGCAAAACCGCGGACACCGGCAAAGCTGACTGCCTCTCCCGAGCCTGGAACAAGGGTGCCCGCGAAGGTCCCCATGAACTGGGTAAAATTTGTGTTCACGATCCCTGTGCGTATTTTCGCGCTTCTTTCCCCTTGCGGAGAAAAAGTTATATCCACCGTTCCGCTTTCATTCCAGATATGCCAGGCCTCATAGGGATTCGCCGGATTGTAATCCCATATGCATTGGGCCGTTCTCGTGCGCACGCTGTCGATCCAGAAGGCGTTCTCGGGAAAGAAGCTCTCGTTGATGAGAGCCGCAAGATTCAGTCCAATAGCGGTTTTTCGCCCGTCATCGAGGACGCCGGCGAACGCGGCCCAGAACCAGTTGGTGTCCCGCCTCATGAAGCCGGCCGACCAGTCATAGAGGGCCGCGGCTGTTTCCTTCCTGAAGGCGAGGGGGCGGCCGTTCAGGACTATGGACAGTTCCTCGCAGAAGAGAGGCGCGCATTTTTCGGTAAAGGTCCAGCGTGTCGGTTCCGATGGATTGAGCACGCGCAGGGGGTGATGGGTGCCGAGGGAATAGGGCAGCACGGCCCGGATTTGAAGGCCTCCCTCGAAGTCTGCTTCCAGGGTCAGCATACCGCGTTCGTGTGACTTCTCAATTGAAAGGAATGTTTTACCCTTGTGCCATTCAATTTTATATTCATCAGGATTCACCGGGAAGGAAAGAGGCCCCCGGTCTGTCGCCTTTTTGTCATACTCGAAGATGATGCCGTCTTTATAATTGTAGACATAGGCAAAGACATTCTTCATGTAGCCGAGGTCTATCGCCGCTATGCCGATCAGAAAATCATCCGTCAGAATCCCGATATAGTTGAACGCATGAAAGGCACACTTCTTGCGGAGGGGCCCGATTTTCTTTCCGAAAAAACCGCGCAGCACAAAATCGGCATAGTTGAAGTCTATTCTTTCGTCGATGCAGCCGTAGTTTACTTTGTTGCGTTCACCGATAATTTTGTACATAGGTACTGTTAACTATCATCGTGAATGGCTTCGAAGTCAAATTTGCCGCTGCCGTGCGCTTTCACGAGCGCTTTCCTGAGCGGGAGCTCTTCTGAAGCCGGGTTACAGTTTTTCAGTGCTGACGCCCTTGCCGAAAAAGGTTCCGGAGAGTATGCTGTGTGCCGTACCGAGCTTCATTTTCCGCAATACAGGAGAGCAAAATATGAGTTTTATCGAATCCATGAAGAGCAAGGCCATCAAGTATCAGAATAAACTGGTGCTGCCCGAAGGCACTGAACCGAGGACGGTTCAGGCCGCGCGCAAGCTGATTGACGGCAAAATAGCTGCATCCGTTACCCTTTTAGGCGATGAGAAGAAGGTAGCCGAAACGGCAAAAAACGCCGGTGTTAGCCTTGAGGGAATAACGGTAATCAATCCCTCGACATCCGGGTGGCTCGCCGATTTCGCGAATACGTACTATGAAAAACGCAAGGCAAAGGGAATGACGATCGAACAGGCGAAAATCGATATGGCCGGCATTCTCCGCTTCGGCGCAATGATGGTGAACAAGGGTTATGCCCATTCAATGGTCGCAGGAGCCGAAAATACCACCGGCGACGTGCTTCGCGCGGGCCTTTCCGTCATTGGAACCGCTCCCGGCAGCAAAACCGCCTCTTCCTGCTTTGTCATGCAGATGAAAGACAAGGCATGGGGCAACGACGGCCTGATGATCTTCTCGGACTGCGCCGTCATTCCGACGCCCACTTCCGAACAGCTTGCCGACATCGCCGTTTCCGCCGCAAAAAGCTGCCGCGAGTTTATCGGTACCGATCCCGTCGTGGCCCTTCTTTCCTTTTCGACAAAGGGCTCGGGCGGCAAGGATGATTCCGTACTCCGGGTACAGGAAGGCGTTGCCCTGCTTGCCGCGCGGAAACCGGACTTTTTGTTCGACGGCGAGCTTCAGGCTGACGCGGCCCTCGTTCCCGCGGTTACCGCGAAAAAAGCCCCCGGAAGCCCGATCTCGGGCAAGGTGAATACCCTCGTGTTCCCCGATCTCGGCAGCGGCAACATCGGCTACAAGCTGGTCCAGCGTCTCGCCGGCTCTGAAGCCTTCGGCCCCTTCCTTCAGGGTTTCGCGAAGCCGATCTCGGACCTTTCCCGCGGCTGCTCGGTTGACGACATCGTCATCACCGCATCTGTTACCCTCGTCCAGGCTGGCGCTCGCTAAAAAGCGGCTTGCTGCGGCGCCTGCGCTGCCATAGCGCCCAAACGCAAAACGGCCGGATCAGCGGGGAAGTGCTCCTCCTGATCCGGCCGTTTTTTTAAATATCCGTGTTGTCCCTCTATCCCCGGTTATTATACCATTTCAGAAATCCATACATGATAAAGCCCAGAAGCACCATGCCCGCGAGCAGCAGCGGATAGGAGATTATCCAATGTTCGGGACCGGTCATCATCGACCATTCGGACATGCCGCCTATTCCTGAAATGAGGGTCAGTGGCATGAAAATGGTGGTTATCAGGGTCAGGCGGCTCACCGACTTGTTCGTTTTATTTGCGGCTTCAGCCATCGCGTTGCTGGTGGACGAGAGATTCATCTGGATAAGACTCGTCACGACATCGCGGTTTGTCTCTATCATTTCATAGAATTTGACCAGGTGGTCAAGGATATCACTGTAAAAGAAGAGGCTGTTTTCCGGGATGAACTGACTGTCCTTCCGGCAGATTTTTACCAGCACTTCCCGTTCATGGAGCACGCTTTTTCTCATGGCCATCAAGTTGCGCTTTGTTTTCTGGAGTTCCTGGGGGGTGAATGACGCCTCGCCGGAAATCATTATCTCTTCAAGATTGACGATTTCATCTTCTATTGTTTCGACGTCAGCGAGCTTTTTCCCGATGATACGGTCTAAAAGTGAGTGCATAAGAAAGGCAGGACCCTGGAGATTGTGTTCCCGGTTGCGCCTCATGTCCTGGAGGGTTTTTTCGACCGGATGCTGTTTTTCAGTTTCTTCCCTGGTAACGGTGACAAGAAAGTTTTTTCCGAGAAATAGGTTGATTTCCTTAATGGCAATACTTTGGTCAATGTAGGTAAAATCGTTGAACAGTATCGAGGTGTACTCGCGGAAGATATCGATTTTCGGGATCTGGTCCTCGTCATAACAGTCGTCGATGGAGAGGGGATGGATCTTGAAGATATCGATGATGCGTGAAAGCACTTCTTTTTGGGGCGCACAGTAACGAAGCCATATAAAACCGCCTGATTCCCGTTTTTCTAGGAGGGATTCGAGGGTTTCATGGAGGGTATAGGTACCGTTTTCCGAGAAATGGTAGAATTGATTCATGGGTGTAAGTATTGGATTTCAGCCCTTTGTTGTCAACTCCTTTTATAAGGGG
>JAYVSC010000217.1:0-8459 GCA_043775705.1 Spirochaetales bacterium
GTACATCTTTGTACCCGGAGGTGCCCTATGAAGTACGCAGGAATCTCTTGGGAAGGCGGCCTCGTAGGACCGGAGACAATCGAAAAACTGAGCGACGAGAACGCGATAAAAGGACAAAAGAACGCAGACTTCGGCATCAAGGGCAAGGTAAAGGATGAAATTCTAATCGCCTGGGCCGACGCCAAAAACCAGTGGAAGGTGTTCCGCGCCCGGCAGGAGCGGGAGGACGCCAAGGACAAGTACGGCACGACCCGTACCCGTCAGTTCTGGCTCCAGCCCCTCCTTGCGCTTCTGGGCTACGATCTTGAAAACGCTCCCGCCGTAGAACTCGCCGGAAAGAGTTTTGCCATCAGTCACCGCGCGCAGGGTCGAATATGCCCGGTACATATCGTCGGCTGGACGGAAAGTCTTGATAAAAAGCGGGATAATGCCCATTTTAGCCCGCACTCTCTGGTGCAGGAATACTTGAATCTTGACGAAGGCACACTTTTTGCCCTCGTCAGTAACGGTCTCGTGCTTCGCCTTTTGCGCGATTCGAGCCGGCTCGTCAAGCTCTCGTATCTCGAGTTCAATCTCGAGCTTATTTTTGAGGATGAGCTCTATGACAATTTCGCCATCCTCTACCGTCTGCTCCACTCGAGCCGCTGGCCGCAGTCAGGCGCCGACGCGTCCCTCTGTCTTCTGGAACTATACCATCAGGACAGCCTCGAAAACGGCGAGCGGATTCGCGACAAGCTGTCGGTCGCCGTAAAAGATGCGATGTGCCTGTGGGCGGACGGTTTCCTTATTCACCCTGATAATAGTCAATTCCGCGACGATTTCAAGGCAGGCCGCTTGACTGCCTCAGTTCTCTACGAGGAACTCCTGACGCTCGTGTATCGGGTGTTGTTTCTTCTTGTTATCGAAGAGCGGAGCCTTGTGCATCCAGCCGGCACTGATTCAAAAATGGTCGATCTCTATATGTCATACTATTCTCTGCAATCGCTCCGAGAACGGTGCCGGTCGGTGCGGCGCGAGGAAGGGCGGCATTACGATATGTGGGAAGCCGTCAAGGCTTGTTTCGCCCTGCATGAGGACTCTGCTACAGCTGTGATCCTGTCTTTGAAGCCTCTGGCGGGAGATCTTTTTTCTTCCGATACGCTTTTGAACATACGAAATCTTCATATTGATAATTATTCTTTTTCCCGAGCTCTGTCGCTTTTGGATTCGTACTACGATGAAAAGCGCGGGGTGTCGGTGCGCGTCAATTATGCGGCTTTGAACGTGGAGGAGTTCGGTTCGGTGTACGAGGGGCTTCTTGACCTCGACGCCACGGTGTCGAACACGAGCGGGCTCTGGCGTTTCGGCTTTACGAAAGGTAACGCGCGCGGGAACAGCGGCAGTCATTACACTCCGGAAGAATTGGTACAACCTCTCATCCAGCATGCCCTCGATCCGCTTTTGGAAAAAGTATTGAAGGAAGCCGATCCCGAGCAGGGACTTCTGAAACTGAAGATATGCGATGACGCCTGCGGTTCAGGTCATATTCTCCTTAACGCCGCCCGCCGTATCGCGCTGGAGCTTGCGCGGGTGCGGACTAAAGCCGACAACCCCGATCCGGTAAGTTACCGGAAGGCGCTCCGCGAGGTGATCGAGCGCTGTATCTACGGGGTGGATTCGAATCCGCAGGCGGTGCGCCTGTGCAAGGTGGCGCTGTGGCTCGAAAGCCATAATCCGGGTACGTCGCTGGGGTTTCTGGACAATCATATCAAATGCGGCGATTCTCTGGTGGGCCTTACCAGTCCGTCCGATCTTCTGGAAGGCATTCCCGAGTCGGCCTTTGCGCAGTGCGAGGGCGACGACAAGGACTGGGGTTCGGAGCTCAGGAAGCGCCACAAGAAGGAGCAGACGGTTTCCGAGATCGACCAGATCCGGCTCAACTGGCGTAGCGACGTGGGGGAGAATCTCAATTCGGTTATCGAGACGCTGAAGGCGATTTCCGCGATGGACGACACGACGAGCGTTTCCGCCGCGCTTAAAAAGCAATCCTATCTGCATGCGACGCAAGGTTCCGCATGGCTTCGCTTAAAGGCTCTTGCCGACATCAAGCTTTCACCTTTTTTTATTCCGAAACGTCAAGGGGAAGAAATAGCGACCGAAGCTATCTACCGCGCTTTCCTGAACGGCACGGAAGACATGGAAAGCCATCCCGTAGCCCTGCAAGCCGAAACCGTCGCCCGCGACAAGCACTTCTTCCACTGGTTCCTCGAGTTCGCCGAGGTAATGCAAGACGGCGGCTTCGATTGTTTTTTGGGGAATCCGCCGTTTTTGGGTGGAAAAAAATTATCGGGTACATTCGGTAAAGATTATCTTGAATACATGAAATATGCGTACTCGCCTGCAGGGTCAATTGATCTTGTTGGTTACTTCGTTCGTAGGAATTTTAATTTGTTAAAAGACAGCCGTTCGCTCGGTACGCTTTCCACGAATACGCTTGCGCAAGGAGGCACCCGAGAGGGCAGTCTTGCGGTAATCGAAAAGCAGGGCGGCATCTTGGTGATGGCGGTTCGGAGTCGTCCATGGCCGGGAGCGGCTGCAGTGGAGGTAAGTCAGGCGGTCATTCATAAAGGCCCATGGGCAGGCAGGAAGGAGCTTGACGGCAAAAGTGTCAGTTTTATTTCGACCTATTTTGACGATCAGGACAGTATCGGTAATCCCTTTCCTCTTGCCGTAAATGCGGATAAAAGCTTTATAGGTTCTTATGTGCTTGGAATGGGTTTTGTGATGGATCCGTCCGATGCGGCTGCCCTGATTGTGAAGAATCCAAAAAATAAGGATGTGCTCTTCCCCTATCTGAATGGAGACGACCTGAATAGCCGGAGCGACCAGAGTCCGAGCCGTTGGGTAATCAATTTTCAGGACTGGCCCCTCGACCATGCAACCGCACCATCAGGGTATAACGGGCCGGTAGCCGCGGACTATCCGGATTGTCTTGATATTGTTGAACGTCTGGTAAAACCGGATAGAGATAAATTAGGTAAAGGTGATTCAAGTGCACGCGGGTATGCCGCTAAATGGTGGCTATTTGGAAGACCATGTTTAACTCTCTATCGTACCATTGCTCCGTTGGAACGGGTGGTGGGGGTCCCTCTAGTTGCAAAGTATCAATGTTTTATATTTACACCTACTAATATAGTTTTTATGCATAAACTAGCAGTTATTACTACTGATAGTAATTTTTTATATTCAATATTGAACTCGATATTTCATTATTATTGGGCATGGAAATATTCATCGACACTAGGGGGGGCCACATTAAATTATTCACCTTCAGATATCTTCGAAACCTTCCCATTCCCTCCGGGTCTCGAACCATCTCTCAGCGAACCTTCTTCCTCTCATGCGGCTCTTCTCGATTCTCTTGGGGGGAGGCTTGATGTGGGGCGGAGGGAGGTTATGGGGCGGCTGGATATCGGGCTTACCAAATTGTACAACCTCTATCATGATCCGGAATTGAGTCCTGAGCTTGTGGTCAAGACGGCGAAATGTCCGGACGCGGATGCCCTGTGGGCGGTGGCCAAGATCGAGACCTTGCGGACGTTGCATGCCGATATAGACACAGCGGTGCGCGACGCTTATGGATGGAATGAACAGGACTTGCCCCTTGGCCATGGCTTCCACGAACTCGAATTCCTCCCCGAAAACGACCGCACCCGCTACACTGTCTGTCCCCGTGCTCGACGCGAAATATTGCGCTTGCTCCTTGAGTTGAACCACGCACGACATGCCGAAGAAGTAGCCGCGGGTTTGGTGGACACGACCGGGAAAGTGATAAAGAAAAAGGCGGAGGCGAAGAAGAAAGGGAAGACGGCGGATGTTGGGCAGGGGGAGATGTTTTGATATGAAACCGATTAAAATATTTATCAGTAGCGTACAGAAAGAATTCTCTGATGAAAGGCACTTTTTAAGAGATGGCTCAGGGATGATCCGCTCATGCGGCGGTTTTTTGAGCCTTTCCTTTTTGAGGATGTTCCTGCACGGGACCAACGGACAGATGAAATCTACCTTGATGAATTGAAAAAATCCGAAATATATCTCGGTATTTTCGGATATGAGTATGGTTATGAGAACAGTGAAGGAATATCACCGACCGAAATAGAATATGTATTTGCATCAAAACACAATAAAACCCGGCAATAATACCGAATTGCGCAGCCTTGTTTACTCGGCACTTATCGGATTCCTGGAAGAAAAACAACTAATCCGTTCTGGAACATTCGATGCCTCAGCCTCTTTCCGAGTCAACCCCGATTGAAGAAATATTGACCCATCTGTGCTTGCTGGAAAAAAAAATACCAGTCAACGCTGCTGTCCTTCTTTTTGCGCGTGAGCCACAGCGTTTTCTGCTTTCATCTGAAATAAAATGCACCGAGTTTCACGGTACAGAAATTGAAAAACCTATTCCATCATATCAAGTTTATAAAGGCACTGTATTCGACCTTGTTGACCAGTCTGTTAATTTTGTTCTTTCTCGAATCAACATTGGAGTAGGAACGCGTTCTAAATCAAACACCGCGCCGGTAACTTACGAAATTCCACGGGAAGTAATCGTTGAAGCCATCGTTAATGCCGTCGCCCACCGTGATTATACGAATAACGGCAGTGTTCAGGTTATGATCTTTTCTGATCGTCTAGAAATCTGGAATCCGGGGACCTTGCCATCAACTCTTTCTCTTGAAAAACTTCGGGGACCACATGGATCCGTACCGGCAAACCCCCTTCTCGCCGAACCAATGTATCTAGCCCGATATATCGAACGAATGGGCACAGGAACGCGTGACATGATTCGCAGGTGTCGAGAGTTTGGTTTGAAAGAACCTCTATTCAATGTTTCTGATGGATTTACAATAACGATCTTTCGCCCGGCAAAGAGTACAGGTGAAGTCCTTGCATTAGTGACGATTGTATCAAAGGCAATGACCCGTAAAGAAATGATGGTTGCATTAAACCTGAAAGGCGATGATAATTTCAGGAAACTGTATCAGCTTCCTGCTCTCGATGCCGGATTAATTGAAATGACCATTACAGAAAAACCGAACAGTAGTAAAAAGAAGAGAGGATACACCATGGGAAACCTTGATGAGACGGATAAAAAAGCGCTGACAAAAGCGGTAGAACTATTGCAGTCCTATGGTGCCCAGGAAATTTACCTGTTTGGATCCATGGCCCGGGGCGACATGGATCAGTACTCCGATTGGGATATTGCGGTAAAAGGCCTACATGCTTCAGAATATTACACCGCTCTTGCCAAGTTAATGCAAATACTTTCCCGATCCGTTGATCTTGTCGATCTTGATGAAACAACCCCTTTTTCTGCCTATGGTCGGTCAAAAAAGGAATTCACCCGTGTCGCATGAGCCGTTTCGGGAGGACATCGAATTTACGTTAAGCGAAATTACCCGGGAAATAGAATCCATCAAGCCTCTTTTTTAGCTTGCATTAGAGAATAAACTTGATGTCATTTATACAATGGCCGCCGCGGCTGTACTCCACAGCGTGTATAGCGCCTTCCAGAAACAGGGCAGTGGCATAGAACTCTTCTTGATACCATGTCTCGGGAAACCGCACGGCGACCGGCAGTAATCAGTTTAGAATGTCGTGATCGTTTGGCAGACTATCTCGCTTTTCGGCGCAAATTTCGGCATGGGCATGGGCATGGCTGGCAACCGGATTCCTCGAAAGTAGCGCAGAAATTAACCATGTTACCGCAGGTTATTGACATTACCTGCGTCGAAATAGCCATATTCCTTGACAGAATCGAACCAAAACAAAAATGAAACGCCATACTGACGCCGATGGGCGCAAGGGCCGTGGGTTTTCGATGTATCTGGATAACGGTCGAATAATCTCTCAACGGCAAGAAACCCAAGGCTGGGTAGGCATATACGCCCCCATGTTGTTCGAAAACAGCCAATGGATGAATAGAATAATTCTTGATAATACCTGAGTATATAGCCTCGTAGTAAACAAAATCATTGACATTTGCATCCCCGAGGCACAGAATTGCTGTTGAGGTAAAAAATGATTTTAATTCCACCCGCGTTCTGGAGCATTGGTGGTCCAGAATTGCTTACGCAGCTCGAATCGGCAAAGACCGGCTTGAGCGGAGAAGAGGCCGCAAAACGACGCTTCCTTTTCGGCGCAAACAGACTGACCAAAGGAAAGCATTTCCCCGCTTTCTCCCTGCTTGTCTCGCAATTTAAAAGCCCGATCATACTTATTCTTTTTTTCGCCACGGGGCTTTCTTTTTTTCTGAACGATCCGGTGGACGCCGCCATCATTCTCGCCATCGTTCTTGTCAGCGGCCTGCTCGGTTTTTTCCAGGAGCGCGGGGCGGCCAACGCCGTCGAAAAGCTTCTTTCGATCGTGCGGATACGGGCCCGAGTTCTCAGGGACGGCTTGCCCGTGGATATACCCGTCGACCAGGTGGTTCCGGGGGATATCGTCTTTCTCAGCGCGGGGGACGTCATTCCGGGCGACAGCCTGATTCTTGAGTCTAACGATCTGTTTGTCGACGAGGCGATGCTGACGGGCGAAACCTTTCCGGTGGAAAAGGACGCAGGCGTGCTGCCCGCGGAGACGCCCTTGGGGAAACGCACGAACGCGCTTCTGATGGGCACCCATGTCGTCAGCGGTAGCGCGACGGTTCTTGTCGCCGGTACCGGCAGGTCGACCGAATTCGGCAAAATATCAGACCGGCTGAAATTCAGGCCTCTCGAGACGGAATTCGAGCGGGGCATCCGCCAATTCGGCTTTTTTCTTATGGAAGTTACCCTCATTCTCGTGGTCGCGATTTTCGCCTTCAATGTCTTTCTTTCCCGGCCCGTGCTCGATTCTTTCCTTTTTTCGCTTGCCCTCGCGGTCGGCCTTACCCCTCAGCTTTTGCCCGCTATCATCAGCATTAATCTTTCGCACGGCGCGAAGCGCATGGCGGAAAAAAAGGTTATCATCAAGCGGCTTTCGTCGATAGAGAATTTCGGCAGCATGAACGTGCTATGCTCGGATAAAACGGGAACCCTGACCGTGGGCACCGTCAAGCTCAATTCAGCCTTGGACGCATACGGCATTTCGAGCGAATCGGTTTTTCATCAGGCGTACCTCAACGCGTTTTACGAAACCGGATTCACCAATCCGATAGACAAGGCAATCCTCGACTTTCAGAGCGAGGATGTTTCCGGCTATCAGAAGGCGGACGAGATACCCTATGACTTTCTTCGCAAACGCCTGAGCATCGTCGTATCGAGGGATAACAAACGTCTGATGGTGACGAAAGGCGCGCTGTCAAACGTGCTTGCGGTTTGCTCGCTGGTTGACACCGGAGGGGGCAAGACAGCCGACATTTCAACGGAGATGGAACGGATACAGAAACAGTTTGAGGCGCTCAGCGGGAAGGGATTCAGGATTCTCGGCATGGCGTACAAAAACATGGATACCCCCTGTTCGATGTGCCGGGAGGACGAAAGCGATATGGTGTTCTCCGGGTTTCTGGTTTTCTTTGACCCTCCAAAACCCGGAATAAACGAGGCAATCGCCAAGTTGGCGAAACTTGGCGTCGCCTTGAAGGTAATCACGGGGGACAACCGTTTGGTGGCCGCGTATGTCGGCGGACAGATCGGATTGGACGGCGAAAAAATCCTTACGGGTCCGGAACTCAATCTCATGAGCGACGCCGCTCTTGTCAGCGCGGCGGGCACGATTTCCGTTTTCGCCGAAATCGAGCCGAACCAGAAAGAGCGGATCATTCTCGCGCTTAAAAAAGCGGGGAACGTCGTCGGCTATATGGGCGACGGGATAAACGACGCGTCCGCGATACATGCGGCGGACGTCGGTATTTCGGTCGACTCCGCGGTCGACGTCGCCAAGGACGCGGCCGACATAGTACTGCTCGAAAAGGATTTGGGCGTTCTTGTCGAAGGAGTGATCGAGGGCCGAGCGACTTTCGCCAATACCATCAAATACGTGTTCATGGCCACTAGCGCCAATTTCGGGAATATGTTCAGCATGGCCGGAATTTCCCTTGTGCTGCCTTTCCTGCCGCTACTTCCGAAACAGATTCTGCTTACGAACCTCATGACCGATTTTCCGGAAATGACCATAGCGACCGACAGCGTGGATCCAGAAATGATAAGCTATCCGCGCAGGTGGGACATAAAGGCAATCAAGAAGTTTATGATCACATTCGGCATCATCAGCTCGATGTTTGACTTTCTTACGTTCGGCGCACTCCTTTTCGTAATGAAAGCGGGACAGATCGAATTCAGGACTGGCTGGTTTCTCGAATCCGTGCTTTCAGCCTCGCTGATCGTACTCGTCATCCGAAGCCGTAGGCCTTTCCTGAAAAGCAAGCCCGGAAAAAAACTGCTGATAGCGACATTGACCGTTTTTGCCGCAACCATCGCTTTGCTGGTGTCGCCGTTCGC
>JAYVSC010000218.1:0-23228 GCA_043775705.1 Spirochaetales bacterium
CGGAAGAAGCCCTGCATGAACGGGCAAAGACGATTTCTCCCAAGGAACTGTCGCTCAAGATAAAAGACGAGCTGCAGGCGTTTATTACCGAATTTGACAGCGAAAAAATCAAGGAAATCGATACCCTTTATTCCCGGATAGAAATATTCGTCAACTTCGTCTCGTTCAACTATTTCTTTTTGCTAAAAAAATTCGACTCCGGTTTACCCGAGCGCACGTTTTCCTACAGTCCCAAGTTCGAGGCAATCCGCGGTGAATACGTACTCGAGGACTTGAAGGATTTTATTCTTGTCGCCTATGCCCTTCCCGTTGATGGTGATTGGCCCAAGATATTCGCCGTATTGAAGGCGTACCGGGATGTAGAGCCGGTAGCAATCGCACAGTGGAATAAACTGGTGAATGTACTTGGCGAGGTGCGCCGTTCCGGCGTGATCGAGCAGATAGTCCGCCATATCGGCTACGATCCATCCTATCGGGTCAAGATCGAACCCATAAACGATAAAATCGTGGATACATATCTCCTGAAACTCAAAACCCAGACAGAAATGATCGTGCAGCAGATACAGCAGGAAAACAGGACAGGCAAAGCCGCGGAATTTCTGCACCAGATTTTCGGTACCGATTCGATCGTCAGGCTGAAGAATTATTCCGGCCGGGCCAATGCGCCGTTCGAGAAGAAAATGCTCGGCGGTTTTTTATATGTGGAAGAGCTCAACTACATGAAAGCATTTCTGGTTGACTATTTTAAGCGGGATATCCGCACCCTGACCGATTTGTTTCTTGTTCGCGGAAAATGGACCGTTCCCAGCATGTCCGCGGGTTATTCGGGCAGTTTTCACGCTCTTCTCGAACTTTCGGACAGTATTACCGTTTTTGACGATAACCTCGCCGAGGACGGCGAGGTGGGCATCAAGCTGAAAAACATGCTTACCCGCGCTGACCGCGACAAGGAAGTGGTCAAACAGCTCCGCACGCAGCTGAAGGACATCAACGAGCAGGCCCTTAAATTCCTTTCCACCGGAACCCAGCATTTCGTGATTATCGCGCGGAGTCTCAAGAATATTCTTGATGATTTCGAGAAATCTCCGCATGAGCTCATCATAAACTGGAAAGAGCTCGAGATGAATTCCGACCGGCCGATCAAGGAATTGATCATCGAAGTATATAAACAGATTTATGCCTTTGTCTCGCTCATGCAGCTGTACCTTAAAAACGAATAGGTGCAACATATGGCGCAAAGCGGCTTTCCGAATCTTGACTACATCATCAACGCGAACAATTTCCAGAAAATCCAGGATTGTCTGTCCGAGGCTTCGGATATGGCGATGCTTACGGTCGACTATCAGGGAAATCCGGTTACCGGGCACAGCAGGTGCAGCGCCTACTGCCGCGAGGTCCGGTCGGTTGAGGCTTTGGGCAGACTTTGCAGAAAGTGCGACTCGCACGGGGGGCTTGAGGCCGCGCGTCTCGGGAAGCCCTACCTTTACATCTGCCACATGGGCCTGCTTGATTTCGCCGTCCCGATCGTGGTGGAGGGGCATTATACCGGAGCAGTCCTCGCGGGGCAGGTTGTGCTGAAGGATGAATCCGAAGAAAACGGTCTTGAAAAAATCGTCGACAGCCAGAGTATTCCATTGGATGCGGCGCTGCAGGAGAAACTGAGCAGCCTGCGTAAGGTCATCCCTGTCATGACGAGAGACCGCGTGCAGGTAATCGCGAATATGACCTGTCAGATTACGAATTATATAATCGAGGAAGCCCTGGTCAAAATCAACCTGAATGAGACCTGGGAAGAAAGTCTTGCGCGCGTTCCCTCTCCGGCGAACGTAAGCCCCCCTGCGAACGGGAGCACCCCGGCGAACGTTCCATTGCCCCAGTACAACACTCTCATCCTGAAGCCTGCCCTGGAATACATCAAGGGACACTTTGAAAAAAGCATCAGCCTTGATGACATGGCATCCTTATGCAACATCAGTTCCAGTTATTTCAGCAAGCTGTTCAATAAAATTACCGGCGACACCTTCGCGAATTATATCAACCAGGCGCGAATAAACAAGGCATGCGAGCTGCTTGTCAGCACTGACACTCCTATTACCGTAATCGCGCTGGACCTGGGCTTTGAAGACAACAGTTATTTCGACAAGGTTTTTAAAAGGCTGACCGGGGTGACTCCTTCCTTTTATAAATCGGTAAAAGCGTCAGAAAAAAAACAGTGCTGAAAAATACAATCAAATTTTTCTAATACTCAACGTATTCCTACCTTAAATCGTCCGGATAAATACAATCGCTTATGGAATTCCACCCCTATACTTACATTAAAGAGGGGAGAAACAACATGAGAAAAGCTTTTATTTCACCGACCAAATATGTACAGGGCGAGGGCGCACTCAACGATCTGGGAGCGTATGTGAGCCTGTATGGAAAATCGGCCTTATTGATAGCGCACAAGGACGACGCGGCGCGCGTTAAGGCACAGCTGGATTATACCTCGAAGGAAACAGGGGTCACTTTTGTCACGTCGAATTTCGGCGGCGAGTGCTCAAGGCAGGAAGTCGCGAGGCTGAAAGAAGTCGCGGCTAAGGCCAACTGCGATGTCGTGATTGGACTCGGCGGCGGAAAGGCCATCGATACCGCCAAGTGCGTTGCCGACAGCGTCAAGCCCGTCATCATCTGTCCGACCATTGCGGCGACCGATGCGCCCACCAGCTCCTCCGCGGTTCTCTACACTCCCGAGGGCGCCTTCGACGATTACGCCTATTTTATCAGCAACCCGAACGTGGTGCTCGTCGATACCGCCGTCATCGCGATGGCGCCCGCGCGCTTTCTCGTTTCCGGAATGGGCGATGCCCTTTCAACCTATTTCGAGGCCCGGTCCTGCCGCGCCGCCTATGCCCGCGTGAACGCGAGCGGACATGGGCGTCCTGCCGCTGTTGGCACCATGACCGCGATGGCTCTCGCGACACTCTGCTATGAAACCCTGCTCGAGGACGGCTATAAGGCAAAGGTTGCCTGCGAATGCAAGGTCGTCACCCCTGCGCTCGAAAATATCGTCGAAACGAATATTCTGCTTTCCGGTCTCGGCTTCGAAAGCGGCGGACTCGCGGCGGCGCATGCGGTACACAACGGGCTGACCGTGCTCGAAGAAACGCATCGTTTCTTCCACGGCGAAAAAGTCGCCTTCGGCACCATCGTTCACCTTGTGCTTGAAAATGCCCCGGCGTCAGAATTGAAAACAGTCATTGACTTCTGTAAGTCGGTCGGCCTTCCCACCTGCCTCAAGGACCTCGGAGTGACGGTGGTGACAAAAGAGAAAATCATGGCAGTCGCGAAAACTTCGACAGCAGAAGGCGAAAGCATATACAACATGCCCTTCCCTGTAACCGCCGAAACCGTATACGCGGCAATTCTCGCCGCCGACAAGCTCGGAAGCGCACTATGAAAAAAATACTGAACACGGCCGAAAATCTCGTCGTCGAAATGTGCGAGGGAATGGAAAAAGCCTATCCGGAGCGCATCGTATTCAGCCGGAAGTACAGGATTATCCGGAGGAAAAACCTCGACTCTGCCAAGGTAAGCCTGATAAGCGGCGGCGGCAGCGGACACGAGCCTTCTCACGCGGGCTTCGTTGGAAAGGGGATGCTGGACGCCGCCGTATGCGGAGACGTGTTTGCCTCTCCCTCGACGATCCAGGTGTACAACGCAATCAAGGAAACACGGTCGAACGCAGGAACCCTTCTTATCGTGAAGAACTATTCCGGCGACTGCATGAATTTCGACGCGGCTGCGGAAATGGCCGAGGATGACGGGGACATCAAAGTTGAACGGGTGTACGTAAACGATGACGTGGCCGTGAAGGACAGTCTCTATACCGTCGGTCGCCGCGGAGTCGCGGGAACGGTATTCGTGCATAAGATTACCGGAGCCGCGGCGGAAAACGGGAAGACGCTGGCGGAGGTCAAGGCGGTCGCCGAAAAGGTAATCGCGAACGTGCGCTCGATGGGCTTTGCCCTGACTTCCTGCACGGTGCCTGCCAAGGGAACTCCGACCTTTACTCTCGCCGAGGATGAAATGGAATTCGGCGTCGGCATCCACGGGGAGCCGGGCACAAGCCGCGAAAAGCTCATCGGCTCCGATGCCCTCGCTGCAAAGCTGCTGGATAAAATTATTCCCGATCTTCCTTTCGAAAAAGGAAGCGAGGTTGCGCTCATGATCAACGGGTTCGGCTCGAGCCCCCTTCAGGAACTCTTCGTACTGAACAATTCGGTGGCCAAGGTGCTCGCCGAGCGCGGCATAAAAACGTACAGGACTTTTGTGGGAAATTACATGACGGCAATCGATATGGCAGGGGCATCGGTAACGCTGCTGCGCCTCGACGCGGAACTGAAGACGTATCTGGACGCAGCTGCGGACACGATTGCCCTCAAGGTTTGATTTTCACTTTTGGAGGAAACTATGGAAACAATGAAATTAGCTGATATGAAGGGCGTCGTCTCGGTGATGGGAGACGTTATAATTGAAAATGAAATTCCCTTTTGCGAACTTGACTCCGCGGCCGGAGACGGCGATTTCGGAATGTCGGTCGCGAAAGGCTTCAAGGTGCTGAAAGCGGAATGGAAGGATCTTGACTCGACAAATATTGGTACATTTCTCAAATCCTGTGGTATGATAATAACGGAACATTGCGGCGGGGCTTCCGGCCCGATATGGGGGTCTGCCTTCATGGCCGCGGGTAAAAACTCGGCAGGGAAGCTTGAAATGGACATGCAGGAATTCGCCGAGCTCATGCAGAGCGCGGTGGATGGCATCCAGAAGCGGGGCGGGGCAAAGCTCGGGGATAAAACCCTCCTTGACGCCCTGATTCCCGCTACCGAGTCATTGAAGCAGAGCGCTGTATCCCGCCTTTCGTTCAGGGACGCCCTTGCTGCCGGCGCGGCGGCCGCTGCAGCGGGAGCCGAAAAGACACGCGACTATGTCGCCAGCAAAGGGCGGGCCAGCTATGTTGGAGAGCGGAGCATCAGCTTCCCCGATGCAGGGGCGATGGCTCTTGGCATTATTTTTACCGAAATAGCAAAAAAATATTAATCGAAAGAGAGGAGGATCAAGGATGATAACCAGGAATGTCAATTTTCGCGCGCCTGACGGAACTGAACTGCTCGGGTACCAATGGACTCCGGATGCCAAAACACCAGTCAAGGGAGTTGTTCAGATTTGTCACGGGATGGCTGAAACCGCCCTCCGTTATGAACGATTCGCAGGCAAGCTCTGCGGCGAAGGGTATGCCGTATTCGCCTATGACCAGCGCGGTCACGGGCGTACCGCGCGAGCCCTTGAGAATGTCGGTTATATCGCGGACGGGAACGGAATGGATATTCTCGTCGAGGACCTTCTTCAGGCGACCGGTATTGCCCGAAAGGAGTGCCCGGGACTGCCCGTTTTTCTGTTCGCTCACAGCATGGGTTCCTTCGTGGGCCAGCGGTTCATTCAGCTCTACGGCGGCGACCTGAGGGGCGTGGTGCTTTCGGGCAGCAACGGAAGACAGGGCATAATGCTCACCCTCGGCGGAATCGCGGCGAATGCCGAGGTTAAAAAAGCAGGAAGAAAAACCCGAAGTCCCAAACTGACGGCCCTTTCCTTCGGGAGTTTCAACAAAGCTTTCAGACCCAACCGCACCGATTATGACTGGCTCAGCCGGGACAATGCGGAGGTCGACAAGTATGTCAATGATCCTTATTGCGGCGGAATATTCACGGCCGGTTTCTTCGCTGACCTGATCGTCTTCCTGAAGAAAATTCAGAAACCGGAAAATGTCCGTCTGATTCCTGTCGCCCTTCCCGTCCTGCTCATGGCGGGAGCGAAGGATCCTGTGTCGAATTCCGGCAAGGGCGTCCTTACACTCAAAAAAACCTATAAGGACCTGGGAGTAAAGGACCTCGTCTGCACGCTCTATCCCGATGCGCGCCATGAGACCCTGAACGAAACGAATCGCGAGGAAGTGATGTCGGACGTTCTCGCCTGGTTCAACCGGCATATATAGGCGCCTTGCCGTTTACCGTCTCTTCTGTGTATATTGAATGCGTGAATATAAGCAGCTTTCATACGCATACCCGGTTGTGCAAACACGCGTCGGGCGAACCTGTAGACTATGTAAAACGTGCGGCCGTAGACGGCTGTTCGGCCCTCGGCATATCCGATCACTGTCCCTATCCAGACGGTACCTGGGCGGGCAGCCGTATGGCGGTCGCCGACGTAAGCGAGTATTTTTCCCTGGTGCAGAAGGCAAAAGAGGCAGCGCCGTTTCCCGTTTTTACCGGTTTTGAGTGCGAGTGGTTTCCTTCTTATGAGGGCTGGTACCGCGATTTCCTCCTTGCCGAGCTGAAGGCAGAATACCTTGTATACGGCGCCCATTGGGTGCAGGAAAACGGTGATTTTTTATTTGTTGCCGATATTGACGACAAGCGCCTGCTTACCCGATATGTCGATTTGACGGTGCAGGGAATCGCGACGGGACTATATGCCTTTATGGCGCATCCCGATCTTTTTCTCGCAGGATATATTTCAATGGATTCCGAGGTGCGCAAGGCGAGCTGCGACATAATAGACGCGGCGGTGGGAATGAACCTCCCCCTCGAGATAAACGGGCTTGGCCTGCAGCGCGCGAAGATTCGGGGCGATAACGGAATGCGTTCTCCCTATCCGGTCCGGGAATTCTGGGAACTGGCCGCTGAACGGGGCGCGCGGATCATCTGCAATTCCGACGCGCACCGAAGTGCCGATGTGATATCTTCCTGCCGCGATGCCTGGGCCTTCGCCGCGGAAATCGGTGTAAAGCCCGAAGATACAGGGACTGCCCTCGGGTTTATGTAGTCTCCTCCGGGGATAGTCCCGGAACGACAAATTGCCCGGGTATTTTTGAGGGTTTTCCCTCCGTGTTGACGCAGCCCCAGGACACGTCGGCTTCTGCGCACACTTCTCCCCTTTGGTTAGATATCCTCTGGTGGAAAGTGCCCGACAGTTTGCCGAGCTTTACCGGAACGACCTCAATCGACAGTTCGTCAAACAGCCGGGCCGAAGCGCGATAATGTATATCGATATGCGTGATATAGAGAAAATAGCCAGCCTTGAAAAATCCCTCATAATCAAATCCGATCGCATGCAGGTAATCCATTCTCCCGATTTCGAGATAATTCAGGTATATGGCGTTGTTCACATGATTGTACGCATCAAGCTCGTGGTTTCTGACTATGTGTTTCGAAATATGCTTCATGCGCTCCAGAATACACGCCCTGCGCTGTTTTGACAATCTTGCCGCCCGCGGGTATACTCTTGTATATGATAGAAGTAGCAGCCGCAGTGATCGAAAACCGCGAGGGCAGGATCCTCATAGCCAGGCGCAAGGAAGACACCTACCTTGGCGGATACTGGGAATTTCCCGGCGGTAAGATCGAGAACGGAGAATCGCCTGCCGTATGCGCCGCGCGGGAACTGCACGAAGAAATGGATGTGCATATCGAAACAGGCGAAATTCTGACGGAAACTGTGCATGACTACGGCGACAAGGTAGTCCACCTGGTTGCCGTCAAGGCGATCCTGCTCGGCGGGCACATGCGTCTGCATGATCATGACGATATCCGGTGGGTGACTGTCTCGGAGATGGGCGATTATCTTTTTGCCCCGGCAGACGAGGCGATAGTGGCGAAACTGCAGGAAAAAGACTGATCAGACGGCCTCAGGCAGTCTGGGCTCTTTTTTTTATTGAAGAACCGAATCCACCAGTTTTTGGAATTCGGGATCGCTCGACTTGCTGCTTTCCGGGGAAGGATTGACGGAGACAAGGAATAATCCGTCTGTATTGACCACGGCCCCCGTGTCGTCAAGCGGGCCTTCGCTTATATCGATGAGCTCCTCGGGGCTTTCCTCTCCAATTACCTCAAGGTATTCAAAAACAGGCTCATCCTCAAAGTTGTCCTGGAGTTGGGCCGTTTGGGTAAACAGCAGGTTTTCGATATACTCCACTTCCATTGCCTCCTGGGCATCCAGCGCCGCCGCGTCAAGGGACGTAAAATCAAGACCGGCAATAACTATGTTTTCGTCAAAGCTGAGTTCCGTGTCCTCTATCCCGTGAGGCCTGCCTGAATCCAGGGCGGGTTTTTCCTCAAAATTAAAGATCAGAACCGAATCCGGAACCTTTTCCTCGATAAACTTGATAAGCTCCTCATCAGAGGCGACTTCAAGCAGATGCGGTTCCCACTCCCCGTCCAGATATTCAACTTCCTCAAAATCGGGTTCAGAAGCGGGGATGTCACCCTCCATCTCTTCAAGCTGTTCCGCAAGGCTCCCGGGTATTTTCTCGAGAATATCGAGAACTTCAAGCTCTTCAATGTCTTCATCGGCATTATCAGCAGGTTTGGACTCGGGCGGAAGCATGGGGGCGGCCGGTTTTTCTTCTTCAGCTTCCTCGACTTCTTCGAGTTCTTCCGGTTCTTCGACTTCTTCGGGTTCGGCAACTTCTATCTCTTCAAGCTCATCTGCCTCTTCCGCGTCCTCGATTTCTTCGCTCAGCTCAGCGGGTGCTTCGCTTGTTTCCTCTCGTACTTCTGTTTCTTCGGTTTCTTCTGCAGTTTCGGCGGCTTGTACTACCGTCTCGGCAACGGCTTCCTCGATTTCCTCAAACTCTTCGAGCTCTTCGATTTCTCCGTTTCCCTCCGAATTTTCTGCAGGGATTTCGTCTGATGCTTCCGGAAGTGCGGCCTCTTCTTCCGTTTCAAGCTCGCTGATTTCTTCGACTTCCTCGGCTTCCCCGATTTCTTCATCCAGTTCTTCGAGATCGTCCGCTTCATCCAGGCCATCGCCTTCCAGCGAAGCTTTCGGTGCAGCCGGCTTTTTTGCCGGGGCCTTTTGGGCGGGGGCTGTGCCCGAGGGCAGTCCCTTCAGATTCAAATTGATGGTGTTGTTCTGCAGCACCTGTTCGAGCATCCTGCGCAGTTCGTCGGTGTTGGAGAATTCGGTTTGTTTGATTTCCTGCTGCCCGAGAGCCGAGAGTATATCGTCCCAGCTCTTGCCGAGAAGGGCGTCTATCTCGGCGCCGTGTTTTTTATTCAGCTTGTTGCCAAAGCTTTTTTTGATCTCCGAACTGATGTCATGCTTCCGGTAGGAGAGATTCTTCCGGATTTCCTCCCAGTGAACTTCTTCGTTTTTGTCGATGAGCTCATTCAGGAGCTGGACATGGAATCGCCTGATCCGGTTCCTGATTATCAGCATGTCGTCCTGCTTCAGGTTGAAGAAGAGGAATATAACCAGAAAAAGGGTGAGGAAACTGATTGCCAGAAAGAGGAGTTTGACCGACCGCGGGAAGGTGAAAAGGCTTTCCATGACAAGCTGCCCCGTGTAGCCGAATTCCCCGGTTTCGCTTGAAAGGAGGACCCAGCCGGAGGCATCGGTCGATACGATACGGTCCGTGGTAAAGTCATGCGAAGTCCAGCGGTTCAGTACCGCTGTCGCAAGAATATCCTGCCCCGTGCGGGGCATGCCGGTAAGCGCGCCCGAAACGGTAAAATCCGCGTTGCTCAGGAGAAGGAGATCATCACTGATGCGGAAGAGATTTTGGCTAACCAGGTATTGCGAGGCAGCGCGGCCCGCAACGTAAAAAACCGCCGTTCCGCGCCATGTTCCATAGGCGTCATAAAACGGAAAGCAGTAGAGAAAGAGATCTTTTCCGCTTTCAATAAGCAGTTTCGGTTTTGAACCGTCGCTCAGTGAAAGGGATTTGAACTGCAGGTCGTCGCTCCGTGTCCCGTAGTTTACGTATGATATCTGCAGATCCTGTTTTGTGAGTATATCTTCTTTGAATGTGCTGAAATGTATACGCCTTGTGCCCTTGTCATCCTGCGGCAGGATGGTGGTATCACCGGCGTCGATAATCCTGATTCCAGTCAAGCCTGCCATGTCGGCCATGAGCGAGCCGGAGAGATTCGAGCGGTCGAAGATATCCTGCGCACTCTGGTTCGGGAGCAGACTTCGTTTGACCGCATCAGCCTCGATAAAGCGTGTGAATTTCGCGATGTTTTGCGTATGCCATGCGGTAAGGGCTTCCGAAGTGGAGGCGAGCTGCTTTTCCATTGAAGAGATGACCGCCGGCTGGTAAAAACGGGTTTCCAAAATATTGAACAGCCCCGCATAGGCGGCGGCGGCAAGACCGGAAAAGAGGAGGATAGTAAGTAACAAACTTATTGCAATTTTGGGTGCTGTTCGCACAAAGCCTCCGGAAAAAATGAGAAAAGGGCTCATTAGTATATCGGAATAATCATCCTGAATCTAAATGATAAAAAACTATTATATTCCTCATTATTACGATATATTCTAAAGAATGATAGATGTAGAAAAAGAAAATACGAAGCCGGTATACGCGATAATTGTGGGCCGATCCGAAGACCGAAACCTCTCAGATAAAGACGCGGTGCATGAAATGTCCAGCCTTGCCGAAACGGCGGGTTTGGTTGTCGCGGGCACTGTGGTGATGCGCCGGTTTGAGCCGGCCCCCAAATTCGGCATGGGTTCCGGAAAAGCCGAGGAAATCGCGGCCCTTGCGCGCGAAAAAGAAGCCGAGCAGATAGTTTTTGATTTTGAAATCACCCCGACCCAGCAGCGGAACTGGGAAGAACTTACGAACATCACCTGCGTCGACAGACAGGAAATAATAATCCGGATATTCGGAAACCGCGCGGTAACCCGCGAGGCTGTGCTTCAGGTAGAGCTTGCCCGCCTTGAATTCTCCCTGCCTCGCCTGGCACATACCTATGAGGCCCTTTCCCGACAGCGGGGCGGACGGCAGGGCAACAAGGGAGCGGGCGAAACCCAGCTTGAGCTGGACAAACGCGCCATTTTGGCCAGGATCGCGCAGATGAAACGTGATATCGCCGTCGTCCGGAGCGAGCGGGCAACCCGGCGCAAGCGGCGGGAAAAAATTCCCCTTCCGTCCTGCGCCATCATCGGCTATACCAACGTGGGAAAGTCCAGTTTGCTGAACGCCCTTACCAATGCCGGGGTGCTTTCCGAGGACAAGCTTTTCGCGACTCTCGACCCTACTACCCGCCGGTATAATCTGCCGACAGGAAGGACCATATTATTGACGGATACGGTCGGTTTTATCAAAAACCTGCCCCACAGTCTGGTTGATGCCTTTCATGCCACTCTTGAGGAAGCCTCCTTCGCGGACGCTATCCTCATCATCCTTGATGCCTCCGATCCGGAAATCGCCGTGCAGCTGAAGACGACGAAGGAAGTGATTGCCGAAGTGGGCGCCTCCGAGCAGCCCTCTATCCTGGTATTGAACAAGATAGACCGGCTTGACGAATTCTCACGGGGACTCCTTCGAACGAGCTATCCGGAGGCGGTAATGATCAGCGCCCGGACTAAAGAGGGCTTTGAGCCCCTGATCGCGCAGCTGGATGCCCTCCTGTCCGGCGAAGAACACCGCTACCGGCTCCCGGCCAGCCGGGGCGACCTGATTGCCTTCGCTCACCGAGAGGGCTCGGTAATCGAGGTGACGTACGAAGATGATGCGGTGATCCTGAGAGCCCGAACTTCCGGTCGCCTGGCCGCTTCCCTGTTGGATTTTGAGGAACATGAAACTGATTATGGAGAGGATCATGGAACGGAATAAAAAGGGTATAGACGGATTTTCTATCGTCCTTCTTGTACTTGCCGCAATACTTGCCCTCTTCATCGCAGGCGGGACTATATGGGCCTTCGCGACGGGACGCGTGCATCTTCCGGCAAACGGGCGCAGCTTGTTTGCGCGGGATGCGCGGAACCCCGGACAGGAATCGGTAATCGCCGCGGACGCAAAAGGCAATACAGCCGTTTTCGGTGAAATCGGACCGCTCCGCGCGATAACTGCGGATAAAGTGCCGGTAACCGTGCTGGTAACCCCGTTCTTTCCCTATCCTGCCGCCGATATTCCGTTCAGGGAAGAACTGGTCCAAAAAACGAGAACCCTGAGGACCACGATTCTTCTCTGGTTCCGCTCCCATACTATTGCCGAGATAACAAAGCTCGGCGAGGACGGGGTCAAGAAAGAATTGATCAAGGGCATCAATTCGAATCTGGTGCTCGGAGAGATCACAATCCTTTATTTTGACGAGTATATGGTTTTTTGAAATATTTGACGTGACTATGCAACTCCTCTATCAGAGGCGTGTCAAAGATAGCGCAGGAGGTTTTTAAATGTTTGGTTCAACAACTGGCAACGCAGTGCCCGCCGCCCAGATTATTCTCGCGATTATACCGATCGTCGGAATTGTTATGGGAGCAGTGGTCGTGTTTTTCTATCTTTTATGGCGCCACAAGCAGATTGTCCGGCAAATAGAAAAGGGTGTATATACAAAACCTGTTTTCGACCTGTATCTTTTCAGTATCATGAACGGCTTCCTTCTTACGGGAACCGGTTTGGTGCTTTCAATTCTTTTTCTGTTCATTGAAGGGTTAAGCTATACCCTGCTCGGGGGTCTCATACCCTTTGCGCTCGGGATCAGCCTTATCGCCTTCTATTTCGTAACCCGGCCGGGCAGAAAAAACATTGATTCATCGAAATGATGTCCGGGGGACAGCCGGTATAGATGACCTCTTTCTCTGCAAGGAAATCGCGGCCGGTAACACGGCTTCCTTTTCGATTCTTGCGGAGAAATACCAGAAACGCATCTTCAGTCTCGGCTTCAGTTTTTTCAAGAACGCCGATGACTCGGATGATTTTGTCCAGGACGTGCTCGTCAAATTATATGTTTCAATTGCCTCATTCAGGGGAGAATCCCAGTTTTCAACATGGCTCATGCGGATCGCATATAATACCGCGATCAACTCGATCAAAAGAAAAAGAGAGTATACCTCCCTCGCGGAAGATTTTGATATCGCGGATCCGTCCGATAATCCCGAGGAAGCGCTGATCCGCGCATGTTCCCGATCTGCCATCATTGAGGCTCTCGAAACCCTGCCCGAAAAGTACCGCGTGTGCGTCGACATGTATTTTTATTACGATATGGCTTACGGGGACATCAGCGAGGTTACCGGGCAGCCGGTTAACACCATCAAGAGTCATGTGTTCCGTGCAAAAAAAATACTCAGGGAACATCTTGGAGAACAATTTATTGAAGGAAAGAAAATATGACATGTGAAAAGGCATTTAACAAGTATCTTTCTCTAGACAAAAACGAGCGGGTTCCTCTTTGGGTTACGGCACATCTGTTTGCATGCCCAGCCTGCAGGATGGCGGTGCGCTATATGACCCGTGCGGAAGTTATCCTTGCACAGCCCCTTGCCTCCAGGCCGCATGCATTACTGGATAATCCTGTATTCGCCAAGGCTCTTGCCCGCATTACAGATGCGGGATTGAGCTATCCTTCCATAGCCCCCGAGGAAGGCAATGTATTTCTTTTTCGCTGGCTGATTTCGGGCCTTGCCCTGATCGCCGGTTTTGCTATTCTTCCCTTCAGCTCGCTGGGCGCCTGGTCCCGGCTTGTTTTTGGAAACGCCTTTTCGGTGCCTTTTTATATTTTGAGCGGAGTAGCCATTACCGCCTATTGCGGCATGTTCGTCGGGACAAATATCGATTTTTTTGTGAAGAAATTCGGCATAGCCCCTACGGCTTGAGCCTTTGTGTGTAGCGTGAAGTTGTTTGATTTACCTGTGTGGAGTTTGCGTAAGCAAACTCCAAGAGGATTTGCCTTGGGAAATCCTCAATTCCACAGAGTGGCGGGATTGATCGTGGCCCGGTTTTTATAGACCGTAAAGTGTACGTGGGGGCCGGTGCTCTGTCCGGTGTTCCCGACGGTTCCTATTTTTGTGGAGGTTGTAACGTGCTTGCCCTTCGAAGTGAGGATGGCCGTCATATGACCGTACATCGTTTGGTATCCCGAATGGTGCGAAATAATCACATAATTACCGTAGGTGACGCTGTATCCCGTCGAGGAGACCGTCCCGTCAAGGGCCGCGTAGATTGCGGTTCCCCGTGAAGTTGCAAGGTCGATTCCGTTATGGAACGTTCTGCTTCCGACGAAGGGATTGTCCCTCCAGCCGTACCTTGAAGAAATATAATAGCTGCCGCGCAGGGGCTTCAGGAAGAGGTCCCCGTTGATTTCCTGCAGTGTAACCCAGTCCAGTTTGGCGTCCGGCAGGAATACGACCGCACCCGGTTTGACGTTGTTGTCAGTAATATTGTTGACCAGGGCTATCTTTTCAAGCGAAACCTGGTATTTGTCCGCGATTGTTTCCGGGGTATCGCCTTTCTTGGCGGTATAGAGAATTCCATTTATTGACGGTATTTTAAGGGTTTGACCGATCTGGAGGGTTCTTGTGTTTCTCAGTTTGTTCAAGCTGATTATCGCATCCTGGGTTACCCCGTGGTCTTTCGCGATTGATCCGACCATATCGCTTTTCTGCACTGTGTATACGATGTAGTACAATTCCGGCGCTTTGGCGGTTTCCCCCTGCGCAGTATCCGGTCGTTCCGAGGGCAAACCGGTGTCGGCGCCGCCCATTCCGTTAAAATCTCCCGCAATAGAGGCTAATTCGGGATCGGCGGGTAGCGCATTTCCAATTTCTTTGATTGCGTTACAGGAAGCAAGAATGGACAGAGATATAATCAGGAGTATTAATTTACGGGTTACACAATGGCGGCTTTTCATGGTCTCTCCAGTATATCATGGAATAATAGTGCGTGTAAAATTCTATTTCTTGCCCAATCCGATCAGGTAGGTTTCAAAACTTTCCGTTCTGCATGCCTCCGGCTTGAATCCCTTGGCTGTCGTAAATATTTTACGCATTTTCATCAGATGGGCCTGCTGGTCTCCTCCCTGGAAAATTTTTACCACGAAGTTGCCGCCTTTCAGGAGCATCTGCTCTGCATAGAATATCGCCAGTTCTACCAGTCCACTTGAGCGGGAAGTGTCTACAGTCCTGTTTCCGGTCGTTGCGGGGGCTGCATCGCAGATAACGAGATCATAAGGACCCAGTTTGGACGCAGAATCGCGAATTGAGGGGGCGTAGAGATCTCCCAGGAAAAATACGAGATTCGGTCCTTTTACGTCCTTTGAAAGGGGGGCGAGGTCTATTGCGGTGACATGCCCGTTGCCGTCAAGCGCGCGCAGCACAAAAGTGGTCCAGCTGCCCGGGGCTGCTCCCAGGTCGAGAACCCGCGTGTTTTTTTTTATGAGACCGAATTTTTCATCCATTTCTTTTAATTTGTAGACAGAGCGGGCAGGATATCCTTCCGCATGGGCTTTTTGACTCCAGAAATCCGGTTTCATGTAGTTGTTCGATGGCATGGTTTCCTCTTGCAAGAATAGGGATATCGGGTACAATAGTTTAATGACTATAGAATATACTCGCCGTCTTGAAAAGATCGAAGAGATTATCTCGCGGAAATTACCCCAAATAATGGATATAGATTGGGTTTTGTCGTCTTTTTCTGCGCTTCCCGAGGCGGTGCGGGGCTGTCATATCGTTCCCCTTGTCGAACCCTGTCGGGACCTGCTGCTTCGAGGGGGAAAGCGATGGCGGCCCCTGTTGATGGTGCTTGCCTGCGAGCTTGTCGGGGGCGGAGACCGGGCATACGGTCTAACTCCCATTGTCGAGTTTTCCCATACGGCGAGCCTGATTCATGACGATATCGAGGACCACTCGGATGAAAGGCGCGGAAAACCGGCTGTTCATCTTATTTATGGTGCGGATACCGCAATCAACAGCGCAGCCTGGCTCTACTTTCATGCCCAGTCCATAATTGAAGAATTCCCCTCTTCAGGGGCATTGAAACTTATCCTGTACCGGACTGTTTCCCGCGAGCTCCGGAGACTTCATCTGGGGCAGGCGATGGATATTCACTGGCACCGGAATCCCGCCCTAGTCCCGGTACGGGCCGAATATGAGGCAATGGTCACCCTGAAAACCGGTACCCTTTCGCGCATGGCAGGCGAAATCGGGATGCTCGCCGGCGGCAAGGATGAGGGAGAGGCCGGGGACTTCGGGAGCCTATCCGCGAATATCGGTGTCGGCTTTCAGGTTCTGGATGACGTCCGCAACCTGGCTGCGGGAAATCCGGGAAAAAAGCGGGGCGATGATATCGTTGAGGGGAAGAAAAGCCTGCCGGTTATCCTGCATTTGGAAAAGAAGCCCAAAGATGTCGCATTTTTATCCAAGTCGTTCATGAAGGCCCGGGAAGAGGGAATCGAATCTCCGGTCATCGAAGAGGTGATCGAGCATCTCGTTTCCTCGGGTGCTGTTGAAAGCGCCCGCCAATACGGCAAGCAGCTTATCGAGCGTTCCTGCTTTACCCTTCGCGGAAGATACCCGGGACAGGAAAGTACAGAACTGATCGCCGGCTTGTTCGAGTCGATGCTCGAGGGTCTTAACTGAACAAAGTGGGCTTCTTTCCTTGTTTTCTGATCTTCAGTGTAGTACGCTTATAGTATGAAGACAGCAAGGTTTTTGCCTGCACAAATTTGGACAATCGCACAAGCCGAGGAACGGAATACGGTATTTATCCGCCCCGAAGGCTCGAAAATCGTTCTTCCCGTGTATGTTTCCGAAACTGATATCCAGACTATTCTGGTTGAACTGACTCATATATTGACTCCCCGTCCGAATATACACGAGCTGCTCCTGACCGCAATAAGCAACCTCCAGGGCACTCTCGACAGGGTGGAAATTTACGGTATTCGAAGCGGAACCTATCTGTGCCGGATTATCCTCAATCAAAACGGTAAAGAAATCAAGCTTGAGTCGCGTCCGTCCGATATCCTCTGTCTTGCGGCGCGGATTGAATGTCCCGTGCTTATTGATGATGAAATTTTAGCCGGAAACGGCATTCCGCTTGACAGAATCGCTGGAAATACCGATGTTCCGGACGGTGTACAGGAACCTCCTTCCGTTACGGTTTTTTTGCAGAAAGAACTGCAGAATGCCCTGGACCGGGAGGAATATGAACGTGCAGTTGTTCTGAGGGACCGGTTATCGGAAATATTCCGGCTTGAAACTGACCGGTCCTGATTTTCAGCAAAGGGACTATTATGAAAGAAACTGTCGAATTCCTGAATGACAGTGCGGTTATCCTCGCTTCCGACAATCAACATGAAGAGGCCGTTGCATCCCTGCGGAAGGGTTTGCTCATCGACCCGTATAACAGCACTCTGTGGCTCAACCTTGCGCTGAGCTATCGTGCCTTGAACCGTCTGGAAGATGCACGAAACGCCCTGTTTCAGGCGGTAAAGGGAAATCTGCTCGATGTCGATATTCTTGATACCCTGGGTGTGGTTCTCCACGAGATGGGAGAGGATGCCGCCTCCGAGGAAGTGTACCAAAACGCGCTCGAGATTTCTCCCGGAAACGGCCGGGTATGGAACAATTACGGCGTGCTGTTTTTCAGTCAGGGAAAATACAGGGAAGCCTGCCAATCGTTCGAAAAAGCGATAACCCTGATTCCCGATTTTGATGATGCCCTGTATAATCTGCGGGATACGTACGAGGCATTGGGAAAAATCGAAGAAACGGAAAAATGCACAGCGATGATCGAAAAGCGTCAAGCCGCCCGCTCATGAGCCTGGATATTTTAGGGGTGCGAAGTTGGGCGTTCGAATTGTATATATTAGCGAGATTGTCGGTAAGGCTGGAATATGGTGTGTTAAAAGCGCCTTAACCGCGCTGAAAAAGGCGGAAAACCCCGATTTAGTGGTAGCCAATGCCGACGGAGCTACCGGTTCCTATGGTTTGGGCCGGCAGCATGCCGGTTACTTGCGGAAAATGGGCATTGATATCATCACCGGCGGTGAGTGCATATTTTACAAGAAAGATCTCGTCGAGGGCTTTGATACGGTTTCCTACGTACTCCGCCCGGCGAATTTTCCCAATGAAAGCCCCGGCCGCGGCTGGAAGATAGCCGGAAATCCCAAGATCGCAGTCATTTCAATGCTCGGCCGTGTTGGTTTCAACCGCGTACACAGCGAGAACCCCTTTACTGCGCTTCCTCTTCTCGCAGAACGGCTTCGCCAGGAAACACCCTACATCATCGTTGACTTTCATTCCGCCGCGACCGCCGAAAAACAGGCGTTTTTTTACCATGCCGACGGCAAAGTGTCCGCGGTAATAGGGTCCCACGGGCGTGTTCAAACCTCCGATGAAACGATACTTCCGCATGGCTGCGGGATAATTACCGATGCCGGACGGACAGGCAGCCTGAACTCAGTCGGCGGGACCGATCCGGCAACCCGGATCAAGGAATACCTTACCCGTATTCCAGACTGGTCACGCGACGCATGGGCGCGGCCCGAACTCCAGGGCGTGGTGCTGGATCTTGACGGATCGGGTAAAACAGTCGGTATCAGACGAATCAGGATAGAGTGCGGTGATCCGCCGGCCGGCGAAGGTGAGGAAAATGCAGGAAAAAGCTAAGGTTGTATCAATACAAAACGATATCGTAACGGTCATTCCCCTCGACATCAGCGTCTGCATCGGATGCTCGAATACGGAGTGCAAAACAAACGGAAATATCTTTACCGCAATAAACAGCGGGAAATTCGATATCAGTGTCGGAAGCGAGGTCCGTATCGGTGCCTCCGGTAAAAAGCAGCTGTATCAGGCTTTTGTGTCGATCGGCATTCCTGTTATGGCCGCGGTGTCTGTCTGGCTTTTCGTCCCGCTTGTGTGCGCGGATGCCGGGGAAGGGGTACGGGTCGGCTCGGCTCTGCTTGCCCTTGCGGTATGCGCCGCCCTTCTGTCGCGTCTCGCGCGAACCAGGGCAAAAGACCTTCCGGAAATCACCGAGGTGTTATAAGCGCGGCCCTGTTTTGAGTGCGATGATCAGCGGGCAAATTCCTTGCCGTACCGGTTGATTGCCGCGGCGATCTCTCCCAGGGGAAGCTGTTCCATGACTCCGCCCAGCTCCCAGGCAACGCGGGGCATCCCGAATACAATGCTCGAAGCCTCATCCTGGGCTATCGTGCGCGAGCCTTCGCGGAAGAGTTCCGTAAGCTTCATGGCTCCGTCCCGGCCCATACCCGTCATGATTATTCCTAGCGCGTGATTCTGGTATTCCTTCAGCACCGAGGCAAACAGCACATCGGCTGAGGGCCGGTGACCGTTCTGCGGCGGACCTTCGGAGATATGCGCAATCGTCGCCAGGGATTTTCTTTCTATCGTCAGGTGCTTGTCGCCGGGCGCGATCAAAATGCGTCCGGGCTTGACCAGATCGCCCTCGCTCGCTTCCTTGACCTCGAGAGGGCAAATGCGGTTAAGACTGTTCGCGAACTCCTCCGTAAAGCCGGCAGGCATGTGCTGTACGACGACAATGGGCTGGGGAAGGTCCGGATCAAGTTTCGCAAATACCTCGCGAAGCGCGTTCGGTCCCCCGGTTGATATACCGATGGCGATTATTTCGAGATTCCCCGGTTTTCTCAAGGGCACCGGCTTAACCGCCTGGGTGCGGCCTGGGGGCAGGTAGACATTGCGTTGGGAAAGGTCGGCAAGGGTCGCCGGTGAAATGGCATCGCTGCCTTTTGAGGTATCTTCCCTCGTTTTATGCTCATAGGTGCCGTGTTCTATATCGGTGAGCCGGGATTCGTAGGAACGGAGGATTTCCTCCGGAATTTTCTTGGCGGTTCCCGCTATTTTTTTCAGCTGATATTGTCCGCCGTAACCGGACAGCAGCTCGACCAGATGCCTGGCGACAGTGTGGAGGTCCGCGGACTCCGAACCGGAGGGTTTTGTCACGAAGTCGCTTGCGCCGAGATCGAGGCATTCCATCGTGACTCGGGCCCCTTCCTTGGCGATGCTCGACAGAATGATGACGGGGATATCAATATCAAGCTTTTTGCGTTCCAGTAAAAACTGGATTCCGGTCATTTCCGGCATTTCTATATCAAGAACGATAATATCAGGTTTACATCGCGCAATTTTCTGAAGGGCAAAGCGCCCGTTCATCGCTTTGTCGGCTATTTGCAGGCCGGGAGTGGCTTCTATGATTTTTCCGATCAAACTCCGCATGAGTGCCGAGTCATCGACGATCAATACCGATATTGCGTCCATATAACATCCTATCAGGAATTTTTCTGGTATAAACATGCCCAGTCGGTCTTGAGAAACTCAAATTTTGTTTTCATTCCGAAAAGGGATTCCGAGTGGCCGATGAATAAAAATGACTTTGCGGACATTGCGTCCCAAAAGCGGTCAATTACTGCTTTCTGGGCTGCCTCGTCAAAATATATCAGGACATTGCGGCAAAACAGAATATCAATATTTCGTTGTCCCGAATCATTTTTTAGATTGTGGTAGTCAAAGCGGATCATTTTCATGATTTCATCTTTTGTCTGATATCCGTTGTTTTTGTTTTCGAAAAACCGGGACAGATAGTTTTCCGGGATACCGGTTATCCTTCCTTCGGGATAAAATCCGCTCTTTCCGACCAGCAGGGACTTCAGGGAGAGGTCCGAGGCAACGATTTCCGCCGTATATCCGGATGGGAGCTTATCCTTGAATATCATCGCGAGGGTATAAGGTTCCTCGCCGGTTGAACATCCCGCGCTCCATACGCGAATTTTGGTTTCATTTCTTTCTTTTTTGATTTTAAGGACTTCGGGTATCACATAGTTGATCAGAGCGTCAAAATGGGGTTGATTTCTGAAGAACCGCGTCAGATTAGTAGTGACGGAGTCCAGCATCAGTTTCATTTCTTCCTTGTCTTTGATTAAAAGGGAATAATATTCGCTGACATGGGCCATTTGTTTTTCGCGGAGTCTCTCTTTCATACGGCTTTCAAGAATTGCGCGGTTCGTTGAGGAAAAGGTAATTCCGCTTTCATCATATATAAGCTTGCGATATTGATCGAATTCTGCATCGCTCAGAAAATCTGGCATTATAACTCCTGTGAGATATTCAAGAAAACCCGTTTTAAGTCTAAAACCTATGACTCCTGCTGTCAATGCGGGTTGGATTGTTTTGACGAAAATCGGGAAAGTTGATATATTGAATGAATGTACCGTAAGCGAGTCCCTGTTTCAGCGCTATTTTCCTGCTGTATTCTTTTTTCCTCCTGTACCTTCAATTACGGATCTGATTCAGATTCCGTCAATGCTATACCTGATATGGTTTTAAATGATGTGAAGGTAGAACGGTATGAAAAAGCGCGCGTGTCAATCCAGCTTGAAGCGGGCTCTCTCGAGATGTATGATGCAGACAAGATATGGGCCGCCGAGAATGTGTCGTTTATCCAATATGCGGCGGACGGTTCCGGAACAGTCGAATCCAGCGGATTTGCCGCCCTGATGCTCGTCGATGACAAGGCCGAGGTGTATACACTGGGGAAAGAAACCGAGGTGCATTTGATCAGCGATAATCTTTTGATGAAAGCCTCTGATCTCAAGTGGTCAAAGAAAACAAACCGTCTGAGCGGTTCGAAGACCGGAGAGGTAGAAATTGCGAAGGATGACGGCTCGCTAATTCGCGGAACCGGCTTCTTCGCGGATACGCTGAGCCGCTCCTATGATCTTTCCCGGACTGTGTCGGGACAGCTTGTAACGGGAAAGCCGGCTGAAGACGAGAGCGTAGTCGATCCGAACAGTGCCGGCCAGACCGGGCTTCAAGCCCCTACAGCGGAGTCGGCAATCGATGCGGCGAAATTATAATAAAAAAACCGGAGGGACTATGAAAAAAGTTTTTGCAGTATTGGCCTTTTTTCTGTGTGTCTCCTTTCTGACGTCTCAGGAAAAGAAAATTTCGTTTTCCGCCGATCGCATGACCGGAACGAGCGGAAAAAAAAACGGGACGACAAGTCTTGAAGGAAATGCGAAGGTCAATATTGATTCTCTTCAGATAACGGGCGACAAAATAGAACTGTTCGGGAAAGATTTCCGCTATGTCACCGCGACCGGAAACGTGAAGGGAATTGATACCGATAAAGGTTTCAACTTCACCGCCGATTTTCTCACCTATGACCGGGACCAGGAGCTTGCGTCCTTTCGTGGACATGCGAAGCTGATCGACTCGAAAAATGATGTTGAAACCTCGGCAGGGATGATTTCCTATAATCAGAAAACCGAAATCGCTTTTTTGCAGATTCTGGTAAAACTGAAACGCAAGGATATTTCCTGCACCTCGACTTTTGCAACCTATCGCAGAACTCTCTCTCTGCTTGATCTCTCAGGCTCGCCTCTTGTTATCCGGGACGGTGACGAGTTTCGGGCTGATCGAATTTCCGTGAACCTTGAGACCGAATACATCGCTCTTGACGGTTCAGTAAGCGGCAGCCTGAAAGAAACCAAGAAAGAGCCGGCCGCGGCTGATACTGATGCGGCCGCAGCAGCGGATACCGCTGCGCTCCCGGCGGACATGGCGGCCACGGTTCCCGCCGCCGAGGCCAGTCCCGCAGCCGCAGGAAATGCTTCTGCGGTCTTGCCCGGAAATACTGAAAAAAATCCGGCAGTGAAAGAACCCGTGAAGGAATCAAAACAATGAGTGATGTATTACGCGTCGAGGGAGTGAATAAATACTTCCGCAAAAAGCACGCAGTTCGTGATGTTTCCTTTACCATGCAGGCTGGCGAGATTCTTGGACTGCTCGGACCCAACGGTGCCGGAAAAACAACTACCTTTTACATGGTGGTCGGTTTTTATAAACCTTTCAGCGGGAATATATATCTGAATGATCTCTGCATTACGAAGCTTCCCATGTATAAGCGTGCCCGGGCCGGCCTGTCCTATTTGCCGCAGGAAGCATCGGTTTTCAGGAAGCTTACGGTCGAGCAGAATATCTTCGCAATCCTTGAGACCAGGAAGGACTTGACCACGGCCGAAAAAAAAATGAAGCTTGATACCCTTATCGATGAATTCGGAATTGAATCGAACCGGAAGCAGGGTGCATATACGCTTTCGGGCGGCGAGCGGCGGAGAACCGAGATTGCCCGTTCTCTCGCGATCGAGCCGCGATTCCTTCTTCTCGATGAGCCCTTCGCGGGAATCGATCCTATAGCAGTCCATGATATCAAGGAGATTATCCGCCGTCTTTCCAAGCAGGGAATCGGAATTTTGATAACTGATCACAATGTCCGCGATACCCTTGAGATAACCGATCGCGCATGCATCATCAACAAGGGCGAGATCGTCGCCGAGGGCAACCGTGACTTTATTCTCGAATCGGATATCGCGAGAGAAGTGTATTTGGGTGAGTCGTTTCGGATGTAAGATTGGGGAGGGGAA
>JAYVSC010000219.1:0-7684 GCA_043775705.1 Spirochaetales bacterium
GGGCGATTTTTCCCAGTTCCGAGATAAATTCGCTGTCAAACACCAGCGGGGTGAGGCTGTGCTCGATAATCGAGGGAATTTCCTCGGGGATAGGAAGGCTGAGGGACAGTATAGGCGCGACAATGCCCGCCTCCCGCAAATCGATGCCCTCCTGCACGGAGGCGACCGCGATGTAAGAGCAGCCCGAGCGGATTGCCGCAACGGCTACTTTCAGGGCTCCGTGCCCGTAACCGTCGGCCTTGACCGGAATGCAGAGTTTGGTTCCCGGTTTCATTTTTTTCCGAATTTCGGCAATATTACATTGTAAATTATCCAGATGAATTATAGCTCTTGTTGCTCGCATGCGGTATTGTAGCCCTTTGATATCACCTGTTCAAGAAGCCCTCATCTTCAGAATGGCGTGTCTGGCGCTCTGGAATTAATAGCTGTGACGTGATAATATATCGGATAAAATTAAAAGTTTCGCAAGGCAGGTTGTTATGAATCGTTCTATTCTCGTTTTTTTCACCGTTTGTGCATTGTTTTCCTCATGTAAAACGTCCTCTCCTGTTTTTTCGCCGAACGGCATGGTCAGGTTCGGCTCCGGCAGCATTGACGACGATCAGGGACCGGTATCCAAGGCCTCTTCTCCTTCCAATGCGCAGAAGATAAAATATGATGATATTCTTGCGCAGGCTTCGGTGTACGAAGCCGACATGGACGCAAGGCTTGCCGCTCTGGACTATAAGGGAGCCCTTGTTTCTTTTGACATGATAATTGCAAGCCTGACCGGAGTTCCCGCAGGCAATACCAAAATGCAGGATGTCCGGGCTAAATTCGAAAAAGCCCTTGATATGATCGGATTCGAGACAGTTTCGGTTCCGTCTGAAACCACCGAGGGGATTGCCTTCAAAAAGGATTTTACCGCCCGCGTCTTTGTGACAGTTGCTTCCGTAAAGAAACCGCTTGCCGCCTTTGAATGTATTGTTTCATATCCCTCGACGGCTGAAGACGGAACGAGGTCAATTCTTACTCTGAATACGGTAAGTTCTGCCGACGGCCTCATTTCCTTCACTGCCCCCGTTCCTTCCCGATCCGGCAGGAACAAGGTTGTTTTTGCTTCCGCCCTTACCTGCAAGGATGCCCTACTCCGCGACTCGATCACAACCCGCAGGGACAAGGGACAGCTTTCCGTATCGTTTGCCCATTTGGCCGGATCCAGCGCGAAACGAGCCCCGACGACCATTGCCATTCTCGATTATAACAAGGATGGAAAAGCACAGCTTTCAGGCAACATATCCGCGACAACCCTTTTAAAACCCCTTGTGCAGAAAGGTTTCGGCCGGATAGGCATGGCCGATTTTCCGAATCAGCTCGCTGCCGGGGACGAGGCTGCCCTGATCAAGGGCGCAAAGTCGATGTTCGGCTCCGGCGTGCAGCGCTTTATCTTCGGGACCACCCATATCGAGTCCCTCGTTCAGGGCGATGACCTTTTGTGGTCCTGCACATTCGCGGTCCAGATCAACGTGTGGGATTTTATCCTCGACTCGAAGATTTACGTCACGGAGATCCGCTCCACTCAAACCGCGAAAACCGAGGCGGCCGCCATTGACGCCGCCAGAAAAAAGGTATGCGCCGAACTTCTGGTAAGCGATCTGTATTACAATATGTAGACAGAGAGTTCGGGAAAGAGTTTTTTTTGTTTCCCTGAAACGCGAAAATAGTATATAATAAGCCCCAATTCTGATAATAAATTGGGGTGAATTATGTACAGTCTGGTAATGCTGCTCGTTTTTCTGGTAGTTATGGTATGCGTCGGCGTATGGGGAATGAAAAAAACCGTCACGCTGAATGACTTTTTTCTGGGCGGCAGGACCCTCGGTCCCTGGATGTCCTCCTTTGCCTACGGCACCACCTACTTTTCAGCCGTTATCTTTATCGGCTTCGCCGGCAATCAGGGCTGGAATCTCGGCCTGAACGCCCTGTGGATCGGGCTTGGAAACGCGGTATTCGGCGCGATGCTCGCCTGGCTCGTATTGGGACGCCGCACGCGGCGCATGACGCAGAAACTCGACGTCATGACGATGCCCGAGTTTCTCGAAGCCCGCTACGGCTCCGCTCACCTCAAGATGATAGCGGCCGTCCTCATTTTCATCTTTCTCGTTCCCTATTCCGCCTCCGTATTCAAGGGTCTGGGCCACCTGTTCGAGTCCACCTTCGGCATATCCTATGATTTCGCGCTGATCGTGCTCGTCGGCATCACGGGCCTCTATCTGATCCTCGGGGGCTACTTCGCGGTTACCATGACAGACTTCATCCAGGGCTTTATCATGATAATCGGCGCAATCGTAATGGTCGCCGTCCTGATGGCGAAAGCGGGCGGCCCGGTCGAGGGGATCACGACGGTCGCGAAGAATTACGCCGAGCACATCCCCGTCGGTAAGCAGCCCTCCTGGCTGACGATCGGCTCCCTCATATTCATGACCAGCTTCGGCACCTGGGGCCTTCCCCAGATGGTGCAGAAGTTTTACGCGATCAAGGACGAGAAGGTGATTCCAAAGGCGGCCCTGATCACCACGGTGTTCGCCCTCATCATCGGCGTATGCGCCTACACGACAGGCGCCCTGTCCCACGTGTTCTTCACTCTCGATTCGATTCCCCGCCTGCCCTCGGGCGGCGTCAATTTTGATCTTATAGTACCGACTCTTTTAACCGCCCACCTGCCAGAGGCGCTGCTCGCGGTGATAATGCTTCTGGTGCTGTCGGCTTCCATGTCGACCCTATCCTCCATCATCCTCGTGTCGTCCTCGGCCATTTCGATTGACCTGTACAAGGGCTACCTTCATCCGAAGGTAACCGACAAGCAGTCCCTGCTCATGATCCGCATCCTGAGCGGCGTGTTCATCATCTGCTCGTACGCCATTTCGAAGATGCAGGTGGGCTTCATCGTCACCCTTATGTCCCTTTCCTGGGGCGTGCTCGCAGGCGCTTTCATGGCGCCCTATATCCTCGGCATCTTCTGGAAGGGAGTGACAAAGGTCGGGGCTTATGCGGGCTTCTTTACCGGAGCCGGGACGGCCATCGTGCTGTTCTTCGTGCTCGGCGCGAAAAACTCGCCTCTTGCCTCAAGCATCGCTATGATTGTTCCCTTTATTATCGTTCCTCTCGTGAGCAGTTTTACGCCCAAGCTCGACAAAAAAATTCTGGAGAAGGCTTTTTAAATGAAAGAAATGGTTTTACTTGGAGATGAAGCGCTCGCCCTCGGGGCCCTTCACTCCGGCGTGTCCGGCTGCTTCGGCTATCCCGGAACCCCCTCGACCGAAATCCTCGAATATCTGATCGACAACTTTGAAAAAGAGGGCGCTCCCGTCGCCCAGTGGTGCGCGAACGAAAAAACCGCCTACGAGACCGCCCTCGGCGTTTCGTTTGCGGGAAAGAGGGCGATCGTCACGATGAAGCACGTCGGCTTGAACGTGGCCGCCGATCCCTTCATGAATTCCTCGCTCTGCGGAATCAAGGGCGGACTCATCTGCGTCGTCGCCGACGATCCCTCGATGCACTCGAGCCAGGGAGAGCAGGACACGCGCTTTTACGCCGACTTCGCGATGGTACCCCTTTTCGAGCCGACGAATCAGCAGGAAGCTTACGAGATGGTAGATGAGGCTTTCGAGCTGTCCGAGAAATTTGCCGTTCCCGTCATCATGAAGATGGTCACGCGCCTCGCGCACTCCCGCGCCGTCGTCCGCGCCTCTGAATCTCTCCGCGGCGAAAACGCGCTCGGTAAGGCAAGCGCCGCCGACTGGATGCTCCTGCCTGCCCTCGCGCGGAAAAACTACGGCAAAATGATCGAAAAGCAAAAGGGCCTCCGCGATTGGGCTTCTGCCTACAAGCGGAATGCGCTTACCCTCAATCCTGCGCGGAAGGATCTTGCGGTGATCACGAGCGGCCTTGGAAAGAACTATCTCGAGGAAAACCTTGCGGACTTTACCGTGATGTGCGGGCCTGCGGGCCTTCCTTCAATGCTGCACATTTCCGGCATGCCGCTTCCCCTCGACCTGATACGGCGTCTTGCCTCCGCTGCCGAGACCATCCTTGTCATCGAGGAAGGTATGCCATTTATCGAAAAACAGCTCATGGGTCTCATTCCCGGCGCGAATATAATCGCAGGAAAGTTCAGCGGGGCTCTGCCGAGGGTAGGGGAGCTCAATCCCGACCTGATCCGTTCCGCCCTTGGTCTTTCTCCCCGCAAGACAGCCCTCGAAGGGTTCGAAATGCCCTCTCTTCCTGCCCGTCCGCCCCAGCTCTGCAAGGGCTGTCCGCACGGCGACTCCTATAGCTCACTCAATCTCGCGGTCGAAAGGCTTAACGCGAAAGAGGGCAAGGTATCGACCGTCGTCGCCGCCGATATAGGCTGCTACGCTCTCGGCGCGGTCGCTCCTCTGAAGGCCATCGAGACCATCGTCTGCATGGGCGCCTCCATCGGCATGGCCCGCGGCGCATCGGAAGCAGGGTACAAGTATACCTTCGGCGTGATAGGCGACTCGACCTTTCTCCATTCGGGTTTGACCGGACTCGTCGACGCGGTGTCGACCGGCACGCCGATGACGATCATCATTCTCGACAACTCCATCGTCGCGATGACTGGCTGTCAGGAAACCATGTTGCCGTCCGGCCAGATCGAGAAAGCCGTGCGCGGGATCGGGGTTCCGGGCGAACATATCCGCGTCATCGATACAAAGCCGAACATGATCGAGGAAAACGCGAAGATCATTCAGGAAGAAGCCGAGTACCGCGGGCTTTCAGTCATCATTATGGTCCGCGAATGTCTCGAGGCTTTCCGCCTGAGAAAGAAAAAGGATGCTTCCCCCAATGTCTGACGCCGGCACAAATACTCCGGCCTCGCCGCGCTGGACGCTCGACTCCATATTTCCCGGCTTCGACTCAAGCGAATACACCGGGGCGAAAAAGCGCCTCGGTACCCTTGCTTTTGACCTGCTCGCCCATCTCGCGGCAGAACCCTCATCCTTTCCCGGCGGCTTCGAGGCGTGGCTCGTGAAAGCGGTCGATCTCAACAATGACTCGAGCACGATGGCGCGCACCCTGTCCTCCTATTGCTACGCCCTCTATTCGACCGACACGGGCAACAAGGAAGCGATGAGCGAGCTCAATTCGGTCGATGAAATCGCGCTGCCCTTCGCGCGGGCGGGCGTGCTTTTTCTGAATATCCTATCCGCGAACGAGGACGCGCTTCACTCGGCGCTGAAGACAAATCCGCTGCTTTCGCCCTTTGCCTTTTATCTGAACGATTCTCTTTTCTGGCAGAAACGCCAGATGAGCGAGGCAGAGGAAGACCTCGCCTGTGACCTCGCACGCTCGGGCGCAGACGCATGGGGGAGGCTGCAGGAGCAGCTTACCTCGACTGCCGACTGCCTGTGGGACGAGAAAACCGGCGAGCGCAAAACGCTCGTCCAGCTCCGCTCCATGGCCTTCGACAAAGACCGCAGCGTCCGCGAAAAGGCATTCCGCAAGGAAATTGACGTATGCAAAAGCATCGCCCTTCCCGTCGCCTCTTCGCTTAACGGCGTGAAGGGCGCGTCGATTACGCTGAACGCGCGGCGCCACTGGAGCGGAAGCGGCAATCAGGTGAGCGGCGGTATTTTCAGCGCGGCCCTCGAGAAGTCGGTCACTCAGGGACGCCTCTCGCAAAAGGCGCTCACGGCCCTTATCGGTGCGATGGAAGAATCGCTTCCCGCGTGGAGGCGGTACCTGAAGGCAAAGGCGCGCCTGCTCGGCGTTCCGTCCTGCGCTTTTTTCGATCTATTTGCGCCGGTCGGCGGAAGGCTGCCCTCCTACACCTGGGACGAGGTTCGTTCCACCGTCATAGAAAATTTCTCGGCCTTTTCCGCGAACATGGGTGCGTTCGCGAAACGCGCGTTCGATTCCGGATGGATAGACGCGGAAAGCCGGAGCGGAAAAGTCGGCGGGGCTTACTGCACCGACATGCCGCTGAAAAAGGAGACCCGGGTGCTGTGCAACTTTGACGGCAGCTTCAACACGGTGACCACGGTTGCCCACGAGCTGGGACACGCCTTTCACTCCGACGTGGTCAAGGACCTTCCCTCCCTCCAGCAGGACTACCCCATGACCCTCGCGGAGACCGCCTCCATATTCGCGGAGACTGTCGTGTTTAATGCGGAACTCGCCAGGGCAAGTCCCGAAGAAAGGCTCGGCCTGCTTGAAGTCCATCTGCAGGACGGCTGCCAGATACTGGTCGATATTCTTTCGCGTTTTTACTTCGAGCAGGCGATCTTCGCCGGAAGGAAGGAAGGAGAGCTCTCGATCGCGGATTTTTGCGCCCATATGAGCGAAGCCCAAAAGAAAACGTACGGCGACGGCCTGGACATTGAAAATCTCCATCCCTATATGTGGCTCGTGAAGGGCCACTACTACTCGTGCGATCTCGCTTTTTATAATTTCCCCTACGCCTTTGGTCAGCTCTTTGCCTCGGCTTTGTATGCGCGGTCCAAAAAAGAAGGGCCCTCGTTTGCCCTTACTTACGAAAAAATTCTGCTCGAAACGGGACGCATGGAAGCGGTCGAGCTTACGGCGAAAGCCGGCTTCGACATCGAGTCGACTTCTTTCTGGAAAAGCGGAATAGAGGTATTCATCGCGCAGATCGACGAATTCGAAAAACTGGTTGATCTCAATGCACCGAACACAGGAGTGAACAGAAAATGACTTATGATATCATACTCGCCGGCGTCGGCGGACAGGGCGTGCTTTCCATCGCCACAATCATCGCGCGCGCGGCGATGATTGACGGGCTTATCGTCCGCCAATCCGAGGTTCACGGCATGAGCCAGAGAGGCGGCGGGGTCCAGGCCCACATGCGCCTCTCCGACAAGGCTATCAACTCGGACCTTATCCCGTCGGGAGGCGCCGACATGATCCTCGCGATGGAACCGGTAGAGAGCCTTCGCTACCTTTCGTTCCTGAAACCGGAGGGTATTCTCGTGACCGCCTCCGAGCCCTTCGTAAACATCAACGACTATCCGGAACTCGAGACCATACACGCGGCCATACGAAAACTGCCCCGCTCGCGCATCGTGGCCTCCGAGGCGCTGGCGAAGGAAGCAGGCAACGTCAAGTCGGTCAACATGGTGCTGATCGGAGCCGCCCTGTCGGCCCTGCCGGTCAGCGAAAAAGCCGTCGCGCAGAGCGTTCACGATACGTTCGCGAAAAAAGATCCGCGCCTGGTTGAAATAAACATGCGCGCGCTCGCCCTCGGTGAAAAAGCGTAAAGCATAAAGAAGGTTCTAATGAGTGATCGGGTAATTCCCTTTTGGGACAAGGAAATAGAGACGGCGGACAGGGCCGATATCGAGCGGATGCAGCTGAGGGGCCTGAAGCGCGAAGTGGCGCAGGCGCTCAAGACTTCTTTCTATCAGGAGCGGTTTGCGCGCGAGGGCATCACCTCCTCCGATTCGATCAAGACCCTTTCCGATATCCGAAAGCTTCCCTTCACCACGAAAAACGATCTCCGCGAAGCCTATCCCTTTGGCCTACTTGCCGTTCCCAAGGAACAGGTCGTCCGCGTGCATGCGTCGAGCGGCACGACCGGTACCCCGACCGTCATCTATCTGACACAAAAAGACCTCGACACCGCGAGCGACACGATGGCCCGGTGCCTTACCGCAGCCGGCGG
>JAYVSC010000220.1:0-4337 GCA_043775705.1 Spirochaetales bacterium
AAAATCGGGCCCAGTAATTTACCTTGGAGATCAGGGCGGCCAATCGCACCGTGTTTCGGGGCCCGAATTCGGCGTTGACTTTTTCGATCAGGTCAAAGGGAATTTTCAAGGGGGTCGCGGTCACGAGGGATGCATAGCGGAGGGCCAGGCGCTCCCGAAGCGAAAAACTCAACACCTTATCGGTATCTGTCTCGCCTCGGAGGGCCGACATTTCCTCGTCCGTGATGCCGCTTTCAGATCGATTGGCGGTATTGATCGTGACGCAGAACGGACAGGACGCGGCATAGCTTACCCTGATGCGCACCAGGCGGGCAAGCCGCTCTCCCAGCCTATTGCCGGCTTTTTCTGCGCTCAGTTCGAGCAGTCCCGAAGCGAAGGCTACTGACGGTGTCCATGCAAGGAGACGGCTGGGCATCATCGTCTTGCCGGTGATTTTTTCACTGAGCGCAATCAAGGGCCGCAGCAGCAGGGGAAGGGGATCGGGCGGCGGTACTATAGGTGACATAAGGGCCTCCTGAACGTATCAAATCTTGACACTAAAAACACCAAAGTTCTATACTCAAGTATACTCGGCGTTGCCGGGAAGAGATATAGCAGCAGTCAGCAGAATAGCCCCCGGAAGGAATGGTATAATAATGAGCGAACCGATCAACGAGGAAGAGAAAAAAGAGAGAGGTCCCGACTTTATCCGGCAGATCATTCTTGAGGAACAGGCCGCCGGGAAGTGTACCGGAAAAGTTACCACCCGATTTCCTCCGGAACCCAACGGGTATCTTCATATAGGGCATGCCAAATCCATCTGTCTCAATTCCGGCATAGCCGAAGACTTTAACGGAACCTTCAATCTCCGCTTTGACGATACCAATCCTGAAAAAGAGAATGAGGAATATGTCAATGCCATAATCGAGGACGTTCGCTGGCTCGGGGCTGATTTCGGCGGCACAATTTACCATGCCTCCGATTATTTTGATCAAATCTATCTGTGGGCCCTGGAGCTGATCAATGAGGGAAAGGCCTATGTAGACGACCTGTCCGCCGATGAAATCAGCGAATATCGGGGTCCTCCGACCAAACCCGGCCGTAATTCTCCCTACCGAGAACGGAGCATTGCCGAAAACCTTGATCTGTTTGAACGGATGAGAAAAGGTGAATACCCGGACGGCGCAAAAACCCTCAGGGCCAAGATCGACATGGCCAACGACAACTTCAACATGCGCGACCCGGTCATGTACCGGATCAAGCATGCAAAGCATCATCGTTCCGGTGAGAAGTGGTGCATTTACCCGATGTACGACTTTGCCCACGGGTATGAAGATTCCCTGGAAGGCATCACCCATTCTATCTGTACGCTGGAATTTGAAAACCACCGTCCGCTCTATAACTGGTTTATCGAGAACGTTTCGGCCCCTTGCCATCCGCGGCAAATCGAGTTTGCCCGGCTGAATATTTCGTATACTCTCATGAGCAAAAGAAAACTCCTAGAACTGGTTAACGAAAAGTTTGTCTCCGGCTGGGATGACCCGCGCATGCCCACCATCTGCGGGTTCAGGCGCCGGGGATACACTCCCGCGGCCATCAAGCGGTTTTGCCGGGAGATCGGCATTTCCAAGGTCAACAGCATGGTGGATATCGGCTTTCTGCAGTTTATCATCCGCGAAGAGCTGAACCAGACGTCCAACCGGGCCATGGCCGTGCTCGATCCGCTGAAAGTGGTTATCGAGAACTATCCGGAGGGCAAAATCGAGGCGTTTACCGCCGAAAACAATCCGGAGAATCCCGCTTCAGGCACGCACCCAATCGAATTCAGCCGCGAGATTTTTATAGAGCGGGAAGACTTTATGGAAGAACCGTCGAAAAAATACTTTCGCCTGGCCCCGGGAAAGGAAGTCCGCCTTAAGTACACCTATTACATAACCTGCCGAGAAGTGATCAAGGATTCCACCGGCAAGATCACGGAGCTCCGCTGCGTATACGACCCCGAATCCCGCGGAGGGGATACACCCGACGGCCGCAAGGTGAAGGGAACCCTGCACTGGGTCAGCTCGCACAACGCCGTCAAATCCGAAGTGAGAATGTACGACCACCTGTTCACCCTTGAGGATATGGATCAGATGGAGGAAGGAAAGGAATACAAGGATTACCTGAATCCGGATTCCCTGAAGGTGATGAAAGATGCTCTTGTGGAACCCTTTGCCGCAGCATGCGAGGCCAAGACCTGGTTTCAGTTCTTGCGAAACGGGTATTTCTTTACCGATCCCAAAGACCATACACCGGGAAAGCCGGTATTCAATCTGACGGTCAAGCTGAAAGATACCTGGGCCAAAGAGCAGAAGAAAACGGAATAGGACCACACAGGTTCAACTCAGGATTATCCAATATTGAATCGGTAGTATTTTTGAACGCGCCAATGAATGGCGCGTTTTTTTTTAACCCGTAATAAGAAAATCAATTGCACTGATAATATCTTGCCTTAAAGTAAAACGCTCACAAACAAAAGATCCGATGCTATTCATACTTATTTTATTAAAAAAATAAGTGGGGGTAGCAGAGAAACGTTTTCGCGATTGCGCGAAAACTTTCGGCGCGGGGGGGAGCCGCGTGGTCACAGCGGTATGAAAAGCCTGACCGGTTTTTTTTCCTCCGGCCAGGCGCTTCCCCTCTTGGGATTTGATGACTATATTAAAGCGAATCGTCAGAAGGTGACGGTAATGCCGGCGGTTATGAAATGAAATGCGGCGAAAGTGTACACGTTGCCGCCACCGTCCGAGCCGCCTTCGAGGACACGGTAGCCGATCCGGAAAAGTGCGTCATTGGAATAGCGATATTGAAAGGCCAGATTCGCGTCTTCGGCCCTGCCGTAGGGCGAGGCGAGAAGTGCCTTTGCTTCTTTTGGCGTGATAAGATCGAGCGATGCCGTTGTGCCTTGGGCTGTTCCCTGCGCGCAGAGCATCGAGGCGAACAGGGCCATAAGAACGCCGTAAACCGGTAGTTTTTTGATATGGGTTTCCTTTTTACTCCGGCATGTCGTCGAGGCCGCCGGCGTTCGTTACGTCGGTAAAGCCGCTTGCCCGGAGGATCTTCTGCGCTGCGGCGCTTCTTCCGCCCGAGGCGCAGTATACGATGACACTCTTGTCCTTCGGTCCCACCTGATCGAGTTTGTTTTGAATCACGTCGACGGGAATGTTTTTCGCGCCCGGATAGGCGCCGTCGGCGAATTCATCCGCCGTTCTCACATCGATAACCGCCGCCCCTGCCTTGATTTTTTCCTTGATGCTCATTGCTGCCATTTAGATTTCCTCCATAAAATTGTGTGTTGCCTTCATGCTGGTGTAACCGCCGGTAATATTCCAGACAGATTCAAATCCGCTTTCTTTCAGTATTCTCACCGCGAGGTGTCCCCTGAAACCCACCGCGCAGTATACGTAAATTTCCTTGCCTTTCGGCAGTTCGGAAATACGCGTGCGGAGCTCGTCGACCGCGATAATAAGGGCTCCTTTCACATGACCCCTTTCGTACTCTCCGACGTTCCGCACGTCGAGCATGAGTCCGTTTTTGCTCTGCAGCCTGGCGGCGGCTTCTTCTGAGGTGAGGAGCGGGCTGAAGGCGGTAATGTCGTTCATGGCGACGAAGGCCGCCATGTTTACCGGATCATTCGCGCTCGAATAGGGCGGCGCGTAGGAGAGGTCGAGTTCGGTCAAGTCTTCGACGGTCATGTGTGCGAAGAGCGCCGTGGCGAGGACGTCGATTCTCTTATCGACGCCCTCGAAGCCGAACGCCTGGGCGCCGAGAAGACGGCCGCTCGTTTTTTCGTACACCAATTTGAGGGTAAGCTGCTTTCCGCCGGGGTAATAGAGTGCGTGATTGTCCTTGTGGATGATTGCGACTCCGACCGGGAAGCCGGCGTCCCGCGCGGTCTTTTCGGTAAGGCCAGTAGAGGCCGCCGTCGCGTCGAAAAGCTTGACGACGCTCGTTCCGAGCGCGCCGCGATACTTCAGTTTTCCGCCGAGCGCGTTTGTCGCGGCGATGCGTCCCTGTCTATTTGCGGGACCGGCGAGCGGAATGCGCACCTTGCGTCCCGATACTTTCTGAAGCACTTCGACCATATCGCCCGCGGCATAGATGGAGGGATCGGAAGTGCGCAGCTCTTCGTCCACGAGGAGTCCGCCCGATTCGCCGAGGGTGAGTCCCGCCTGTTTCGCAAGCGTAAGCTCGGGCCTCACTCCTACCGAGAAGAGCACCATGTCCGCGGGAATCCTGCGACCGTCGGCGAGTTCGACTTCTCTCGAGTCCGCCAGTACCGCCTTCAAGCCCACGCCGACCTCGACCGAGAGGCCGTG
>JAYVSC010000221.1:0-28998 GCA_043775705.1 Spirochaetales bacterium
TGAGGCGGCGATGCCGAAACTGCCTCCGATCAGCGGGGTGAGGGAGACAAGGTCACGAAGGTGAAAACGATACCCCGCGGAAAGGCCGGCATTCGGAATGGAGAGCATATTTCCGGTCCTGTTTCCCGCATTATTGAGCCAGCGGTATCCGAAGTTAATTCCGCCGACGAAGGATTTGAAGGGCAAGTTTTCGACAGCCATTTCGCTCCTGAAGCCGAATCCGCTTTCGGTGACGGCAGTTTCGCCTTCCCAGGATGTCGCGGTAAGAAATGTAGTGCCGGGATATACCGGATTGGCGGAGGCCGTCCCTGTCAGAAGGACCGATACACCCAGGAAAAAGAGGGCGCCTTTCACAGGTGCACTCCGGCAAAGACACCCGTACCGAGCGACTCAAAGGGTTTCCAGACAAGGGGAATACTCACCACAAAGGATCCGACCGAGAACTTCATTCCAGTGAGCAAAAAAATCCCGCCCGAAAAACTGTCATGAGCGGCCGTGGTTCCCGTGACCGAGATCCTACCCTGTTTTTCCACCAGGTTTGCCAGATAGCCTCGAATGGTGATCGGCTCGTCAGCATCCAGACTGATGCCGGTTTTTACAAAAGCGGCGGAAACGCCGGCTCCGGCGAAGAGGGAGAGGGCGTCGAAACAGGTCACGCCGGTGCGCGCCTGAAGCTTGAAGGAAAGGAGGTTCGACTCGATGCCCGCGCGGATAGAGGGGTTCATGCTCAGCGTGACATTGATGGGAACCAGAGGACCCAGTCCATCGGGATCAAGGTCGAAATTCTTCGAAACTTCACCGGTGTGTATAAGCGCCGTCAAGCGGTTCACCGCATAATCCGTTCCCCCGCTTACCGAAACTCCGTCCCAGGAAAAATATCCCCTCCGCGGGGCAAAAAAATGAATGCGCGCGGACAGACCCGCTGAAAAAGACCAAATGCCGTATTTTCCGGTTTCCGCATTCATAAAGCCTAAAGCGGCGCCTCCGGAGAGGCCCGGATACAGAAATTCGAGGGGATAGTTGACATTGATGACCAAGGGCTGAATGCAGGCGCCAGCTTTCAAATCGCTGTCGGTTTCCAGCGCGCGTATCCGGTCTATGGTTGCAAGGGACAGGTTATCCGAAAATACCGAACCAGCGCTTCCAATGGTAATAGAAGCTTTTTTTCCCTCATCGACTGTTCCCGGGACGATCACTGCCATCGCAGCGGCTCCGCTGAATCCTTCCATGAAGAGGGGTTTGTCCAGGGATGAGGTAATAATATCGTTGATTTCGGCGTTGAAATCTTCAACCGAGAGGGCAAGCATTGCTTCGAGGGCAGCCATGCCCGGCTTCAGCGTCGGGATGGTCAGGTTGACCGTGGTTTCCGCATTCAAGACGGAAAAAAAGAGGCTGAGGGAAAGAATGGCGGTCAAACGGCGGTACAACATGGTTTTTTCCTTTCCTTGGCAGTATACTAATAAGGTAAGGTGAATAGTCCGTATAGTAAAGAGGTATGTATGAAACGTTTTGGAATTGCACTTGCGCTTATTTCGGCGCTTTTTACTTCCTGTGTTTTTGACTTTGCATCGAGTTCGAAGATTCTTTCATCTGCTGATGATCTCCACTGCGTTACCGCAACCTCCGATTCGGTTCAGGTGACCAGCTATTTCAATAAAACCGAAGTCCTTCAATATTATGAAGAGAGCTACATAGCGGGGCCGGCGAGACTGATTGACCAAGTGCAGAAGTATTCCGCGTCGGGTGTGCTGGAGTCTTCCGTTGTCTACGTCTATAATCCGGACAATCAAGCCGAACTGGTTGCGTATTTCGACGGGACGAATGCCCTTCAGTGGTACCAAACCTATACCTACGATACCTCTAAAGTTGCCGTCCAGGCTGAATATGACGGATCCGGCGCCCTTCAGTGGGCGCGAAAATATTCATACGTCGCTTCCGGCGATGCCATAGGCAAGATCGAAACGGCGGCCAGTTTTTCTGCAGCTTCCGTCCTTGACGGCTTGTCCGTCTATACCTTTTTGAGCGGTTCGGATAAATGGAACAAGGAAGTGTCCTACGGGACAAACCGGAATGCCGTTGACTGCGCTTCGGTGTCGGTTTCGCTCGAAGCGGGCGCGAAGACCCAGGACGTGGTAACAAGCCACGGGAAAATTACGCTTGCGTTGCCCGCAAAACCCGCGGATCCCGCCCTGGTCCTCCCCGCCGATCCCGCTGCCGTGCTTGCCCTTTCGGGATACCGGTTTGCGTATTATGACGGATACGGCAGTTCTGAAATTTCCCTTACCCCCGAGTGGTATCCGACCACGGTTCTGCGCACTGACACCCGCCTTGAAGGAAGAACGCTCCGCGTTGACCTCGAGTATGACGGGTCAAACCGCATAATCGGCAAAAACATTTTCTACGGCACCACCCGTGCGCTCTCGGTTATCATCGAGTATGACGCAGCAGGCTTCCCCGTGAAGATTTCGACGACCGGCGAGGCAATGATGCTTCCGCTTGAATACAGCCTGACCTATGACAGCCATCATCGGCCCCAGCGCGTCTCTATCAGCAGCGCGCTCAACCTGCTTCAGTATTTCGACTATACCTACGCAGGTACTGCGCTGACGCTGAGCGCAAGCACGGACAGGTCCATCGATCCCTTCGCCTTTCTCGATACCCTGTTGACTTCTGTAGCGACCGTAAAGCAGTATGACGGCGATGACAAACTGGTCGAGACCTTTACCGCCCATTCCGTTGCGGGAGGCGTGAGCCTTGAGGTGACAAAACCGGACAATACCTTCAACGGATATTTCCTGGTTACCCTTGGGGCATCGGGAAAGGCAAGTTCGCTCGCGTCTTTTGACGCCAATGGAACCAAGCAGGCATTCTGGGAATTCGGATTTGCCGACGCCGCCCTCGAAAGCCTGGGGCCCGGTCAGTTCGGCCGGTTAGTTGAAACCTGTGTGCCTTCAGGCTCAGGGACCGTTTCTTCGGCAATTGCGGATAATTTCAAGTACGACCTTATGTTTTAAGCCGCTTCAGTATTTCCGGATAAAGGTCTTTGCGTTTCGCAAGGGCCTTTTTTTTATCTATCAAGCTTGACAATGTAATCAACTCTTAATATATTACTATTTAATAGTTAATATGCTTAACTATTAAATAAATTATGCATGTACAAGGTATGGAATGGAAACCGAAAGACAAGAAACAATCAGGGTTCTGATGGGAACCTTCAAGCGTCTCCAGCACGGCGTGCATCAGAACATGTACCGGAACATGAATCCTAAACTGAAACCGAGCCATGTCTTTGTGATGATGCGCCTCCGGCGCTCGGCTCGGAACGGTACAGAAGGCATACGGGTTTCCGAGATTGCTTCTTCCATGGGTATTTCAGTTCCCGGAGTTACCCAGATACTGACCGGGCTTGAAAAAGACGGCTTTATACGCAGGGAAATGGATCCCTCCGACCGGCGCGGGGTTCGGGTTTTTCTCACCCCTGAGGGCGAAAAAATGATGGAACCGGCCTTTCAGCATCTCGAGGAACGGTTTAACGGATTGATTGAGCATTTGGGCGTGGAAAACAGCAGGACCCTGGCTTCCCTTCTCGTCGAGGTGGAAAAATATTTCAGCAAGGATAACGGGAACGGCGAGTCATCCGATTGCGGACAATAATGACAAAGACTATTGCGAAGGCGGAATTAACATGAAAGCACGATTTATTTTGAGACTATTTTTCAGCGTTGTTGCCCTGGGTACCCTTTCCGGGCAGGGTAAAAGTCTTACCGTCGAAGAGGCGGTTTCATTATCACTTGCTTCAGATTTTCGAATCCGGGGCGCACTGCTGGACGCCCAAAGCGCGAAGGCGAAGGTTGAGGAAGCCAAACTGCGGCAGCTGCCGTCCGTTTCCCTTTCCGCTTCCTATACGCGCCTCAGCGACCTGAAGTCCACCGTGAGTCTTGGACTCGCGAAGATGACTATCGATTCTCTCGATAACGTGTATACCTTCGCGGCCAACATGCAGTATCCGGTATTCGCCGGCTTTCGCCTGCAGGAAGCGGTCAAGCTTGCCGACGCGCAGGTACAGGGAAAGGAAATAAGCGCGGAGATGACGAAGAGGGCCGTCGCGTTCGAGACGGAGCGCGCCTACTGGGAAGCCGTCCGGGCAACCTATAACGTGAAGATGCTGGAAGAGAATCTGTCGCTGATGACCCATAACCTGGACATGTCGGGCAAGCAGCTTTCGGAAGGGACGCTGATGAACGCGGATCTTCTTTCCGCGCAGATGCGCGCCGACCAGGCAGCCATGGAAAAGGCGAACGGGGTGACTGTGCAGACGCGCGCCTTTCTTGCCCTTGCTTCCCTTGTCTCGGATGAGGGGAGCGCCATCCTTTCAAAGGACGCGCTTGGCCTTTTTGAGCTTTCGACGAAACCCGAAGACTCACCCGGCGCGGCAACGGCCCTTCTTTCCCTGGGTTCCCCGCCTGACGAGGCTTCCCTGGTGAGCGCAGCCCTTAGCAGGAGACCCGAAACGCGGGGCGCCGCCATCGCGCTCCGCATCGCCGAGGGAAGCGTTCGCCTCGCGAAGTCGCCTCTGTATCCCTCGCTCAACGTGAGCGGAAACTATACCTACGCGGACCCGAACCCGCGCGTCGCATTCCAGAGCGATCCCGCGCTCTTTACGGGAACCTGGACGCTCGGCGTGTCATTGAGCTATGACCTCGGCGGCCTTCCTGCGAACCTCGCCGCGCTTGACGCCCAGGACAAGGGTTTCAAGAAAAGCGCCGAGGATAAAAACCGGCAGAACGAGGTCGTAGCCCTCGATGTAAGGAACTGCTATCTCGCCTGGGACCAGGTTTCGCGGGACATTGCATTTGTTTCGCGGATGCTCGACCAGGCGAAGGAAAGCGAGCGCGTCACCAAAGCACGGCTCGACGCCGGAACCGCGAGCGAGACCGATCTTCTTTCGGCGAAGCTTGCCCGCCTCCGCAGCGAGTTTGCCATCACCAACAAGCAGATTGACAGGCAGATCGCGACGGCAGACCTGTGCCGCGCCGCCGCCCTGACCGACTTAAAATAAAGGGAAGAATCGAATGCTTAAATTATTAAGGCTGCTGAAACCCTACCGGATTCCGATAGCGGCCACGTTCGTGATCGTTTTTTTTCAGTGCATGGGCGATCTGTATCTTCCGACCCTGATGTCGAACATCGTCAACAAGGGGATCAGCAACAACGACGTCAACTATATCATCAGCACCGGCTTTCTCATGCTCCTGGTCGCCCTCGGCGGATCGCTGTGCGCCATCGTCTCGAGCTATCTTTCCTCCCACACCGCCATGGGTTTCGGCGAGGATCTCCGGAGCCGGATATTCACGAAGGTGTCCGGCTTTTCCCTGAACGAGTTCGACAGGCTGGGAACGCCTTCCCTCGTCACGCGGAGCACGAACGACGTGACCCAGATACAGAACGTGCTCATCATGATCCTGCGCATGCTCATCAGCGCCCCGATCACCGCCATCGGCGGCATGATCCTCGCGCTTCAGAAAGACAGCGGCCTCGCATGGATCATCATCGTCGCTATCCCCGTGCTCGGCACCTTTATCGGCGTCGTCGCGGGAAAGGGCTTTCCGCTTTTCCAGGCAATACAGAAAAAAATCGACACCCTCAACCTGATCGTGCGCGAAAACCTCACCGGAATCCGCGTCATCCGCGCCTTCAACCGGGGCGACTACGAGAAAGGGCGTTTTACGAAGGGCAACGACGACCTGATGCAGACTTCGGTGAAGGTTAACAGGATATTCGCGATGATGATGCCCTTCATGATGCTCATCATGAATCTGACCATGATCGCCATTCTCTGGTTCGGCAGCCACCGGATAGACCGCGGCATCTCGAACATCGGCGACATGATGGCCTTTCTGTCCTACGCGATGCAGATACTCTTCGCCTTCCTGATGGCATCCATGCTCTTCATAATGATCCCGCGCGCCCAGGCCTCGGCCGTGCGCATCAACGAGGTGCTGGACATCAGCGCGGAAATTTTCGATCCAAAAGATCCCGAAAGCCCAGATCCTTCGAAGAAGGGCTTTGTCGAGTTCCGCGACGTACGTTTTTCCTATCACGGGGCCGAATCGGCTGCCCTTTGCGGCATTTCCTTTTCGGCGCGTCCGGGGGAGACTACCGCGATCATCGGCAGCACCGGCTCCGGCAAGTCGACTCTCGTGTCCCTGATCCCGCGTTTTTACGACGTCGACTCAGGCAGCATTCTTGTCGACGGGGTGGATATCCGCAACATGAGGCAGAAGGATCTCCGGGCCCGCATCGGCATCGTTCCGCAAAAGGCCGTGCTCTTTTCGGGAACGGTCGCGGGCAATATCCGCTACGGCAAGGAAGACGCGACCGACGAGGAAATACTGAAAGCCGCCGAAACGGCGCAGGCCCTCGAGTTTGTCCAGGCTATGGAAAAAGGTTTTGACTCTCCAATATCACAGGGCGGCACCAACGTGTCGGGCGGCCAAAAGCAGCGGCTCTCTATAGCCCGCGCCCTTATAAAAAAACCGGAGATCTTCATATTCGACGACAGTTTCTCGGCCCTCGACTTCAAGACCGACTCGCGTCTCCGCGCGGCCCTGCACAAGGAAACCCGGGACGCGACCGTCATCATCGTCGGCCAGCGCGTCGCGACGATCCGAGACGCGGACCGCATCATCGTTCTCGAGGAAGGGGAGATCGCCGGAATGGGAACGCACGATGAACTTTTTAAGAGCTGCCCGGTATACCGCGAAATCGTGGAATCGCAGCTCTCGGCGGAGGAAATAGCATGAGCGACGCACACAGACCCGGCAACACAGCACCCGAGCGCCCCACAGGCGGGATGGGACGGCCAGGCGGCGGTCCCCCGGGCATGATGGGCGGACGCGGACCGGCGGAAAAGCCGAAAAACATGAAGAAAACTCTCTCTCGCTTTTTCTCGTACTTCGGCGTGCGGCGAGCGCAGTTTTACATAGTCATCGTCCTCGCCGTATGCAGCACCATATTCAGCATAGTCGGGCCGAAGCTTCAGGGAAAGGTAACCACGAAGCTTTTCAGCGGCCTCATGGCGAAGTACGCGGCGATCATGCAGAGGCAGAGCCTTCCCTCGCTCGATTTCGCGTATATGGAAAACATGCTTCTCCTTATCATCGGTCTCTACATGATAAGCGCGACGCTCGGCTACATCCAGCAGATAGTGATGTCGGACGTGGCGCAAAAAATAGTGTTTGACATGAGGGAGGACGTGAACCTGAAGCTGCACCGGCTGCCCCTCAAGTACTTTGACGCGCGGACCCATGGAGAGATCATGAGCCGCGTGACGAACGACATCGACAATATCGCCAATACCCTGCAGCAGAGCCTGACGCAGCTCATCACCTCGTTCTGCACGGTGCTCGGCATCCTCATCATGATGCTCACCATCAGCCCACTGCTGACCCTGATAAGCCTCCTTACCCTGCCGACGGCCATGCTCGCGACGATGAAGATATCGAAATACTCGCAGGTGAAGTTCGCCGCGCAGCAGAAGGAACTGGGCGCCCTTAACGGCCACGTCGAGGAAATGTACAGCGGCTTCAAGATCGTCAAGGCATTCGACCGCGAGGAAGAATCCGTCCGCACCTTCGAAAAAATCAACGTCCGCCTGGGCGAAGCCGGCTGGCAGGCCCAGTTCATTTCCGGCATAGTGATGCCCGTCATGGGGCTTATAAACAACATCGGCTACGTCCTCATCTGCGTGGTCGGCGGCGTGATGACGGCGATGAAGATCATCGACCTCGGCGACATCCAGGCCTTCATCCAGTACTCGAGACAGTTCACCATGCCGATAGCACAGCTCGCCAATATCGCGAACGTGCTTCAGGGGGCTCTCGCTTCGGCCGAGCGCGTATTCGAGATACTAGACGAGACCGAGGAATTGCCCGATAGGGCAGACGCGGTCATTCCTTCCGAAACCCGGGGGGAGGTGACGTTCCGCGACATGAAATTCGGATACTCCGAGGACAAGCCGCTCATGAGCGGGATCAACCTCGAGGTGAAGAAGGGGCAGACCATCGCGATAGTCGGTCCCACCGGCGCGGGCAAGACCACGCTGGTCAACCTCCTGATGCGCTTTTACGAAATCCAGGGCGGATCTATCAGCGTCGACGGCGTGGACATCCGCGATATGGCGCGCGGCGCGCTCCGCACTACCTTCGGCATGGTGCTCCAGGATACCTGGCTTTTCAACGGCACCATCAGGGACAACATCGGCTACGGATGCGCGGAATCGACCGACGAGGAAATATTCGCTTCCGCCCGCGCCGCCCACGCGGACCACTTTATACGCGCCCTTCCGAACGGCTATGACACGGTGCTCAGCGAAGAGGCTTCGAATCTCTCCCAGGGAGAAAAGCAGCTCTTGACCATAGCGCGGGCGCTGCTGTCCAACCCGCCCATCCTTATCCTTGACGAGGCGACGAGCAGCGTCGACACGAGGACCGAAGTGTACATACAGAAAGCCATGCGGACATTGATGAAGGGACGCACCAATTTCGTCATCGCCCACCGTCTTTCGACGATCCGCGATTCGGAAAAGATCATCGTGATGAACATGGGCAGCATCATTGAAATGGGAAATCACAAGGAACTGCTCGCACAGGACGGTTTCTACGCAGATTTGTATAACAGCCAGTTTACCGGTTCCTTTACCGACGAACAGGCAATATAAAAGAGGAGCGGCATTATGGCTACAGAAAAAACGGTAACAGACAAAACAACAGCTGAAAAAAAAGAAATCCGAAAGGGACCGAAAATCGTCGGTACCGTTATTCTCATTCTGGTTTCCATCGCGGCCCTGTGCATCGGAGCCTGGTGGGGGGTGAACGCGATCGCGTTCATCAGTACCGACGACGCTTCCATCGACGGCAAGCAGATCAAGGTGAGCGCCCGCATCCTCGGCCGCATCAAAGGCATCGCGGTAACCGAAGGTCAGCTGGTCAAGGAAGGAGAGACCCTCGTTACCCTAGACGCGACGGACCTTCGGGCGCAGGAAGTGCAGTCAAACGCGTCTCTCGCCTATGCGAGGCAGAACCTTGCCCTCGTGAAGATCAGTCTTGACAGGGCGGGCGAGGACGCCTCGCGCATACAGAAACTTTTCACGAGCGGCGCGACGACGCGCGAGGCTCTCGATCATTCGAAGAACGCCCTTGAATCCGCATCCGCCCAATTCAGTCTCGCGCAGGCGCAGGTGGAAACTTCGGTCGCGCAGCTCGGAGTCATCCGCGCCCAGCTTTTGAACACCGCACTGACCGCGCCCATCTCGGGAACGGTCGACAAGATCACCCTGGTAGCCGGCGACGTCGTCCAGCCCGGACAGGCTATCCTTTCAGTCAACAACCTTGATTCCGTGTGGGTGAACGCGAACCTCGAGGAAACAAAGATCAGCCGCATCGCTCCCGGCGCGTCCGTCCGGATCACCATCGACGCATACCCGAACCGCCTGTTCCGGGGCAAAGTCGACATGGTCCGCTCCGGCATCGTCGCCCCTGCCTTCCAGATCGGCGAGTTCACGAAAACCACGCAGCGCATCCCGGTCAAGATCGTCTTCTCCGATTCAGTCGAGGGCGTGAAGCTCCTGCCCGGCATGTCCGTCGAGGTGAAGGTGAGAACCACGAACTATCTGCCATCGTTTCTTGTCTGGTAATTAATGAGGAGGGGAAGCGGGGGACTTCTCTGGGCTTCGGGGCTTTGTTCGCCCCGCGGCCTCCCGTGAAGGCAAACCTGCTCCCCCTTCGCGCGCACTGCGGTCGCGCGCTACCCCCGTTCCTGAAAATAGGAATTTTTATCGAGCAATCATGAAATTGTGTTGAAAGCAATTATTATTTTTTTATGCGCATCCCCACGGGCGTGGGGAAAACTATCGGATAACGGTATGTCATGTGAGGATTGCCTGAGGGTTTGCCGCATCGGCTGATGTGACGGGAATTACCGCACTCTGTCCATGGGCATTCAACCGCCGCTTCCCCTTGTCTACTTCTACGTCTCCCTTATTCCCTTTATCGAAATCCATATCCCGATGACAAACTCAAACGGCACATAGGGAAGATAAAAGTAAAATGAAATTTCAGAGCCGAATATTTGAGCGATAGTTCCAGCGAGCATCGGAAAAATAGTGATGAGACCCCAGAGGGACAGCGCGCGCGGCACAATGAGCGATTTTAACATGAGATAATAAAAAAGTATTCCGCCGATGCAGAAGGCGAGCATGAGCAGGGCGCCGTAGGCAAAATCCATGGTGTCATACGCGATCCGCGCGAGCGAAGCCAAATCGGCGCTTTGGGCGGAACCGATATATACCTGGCTTATCCGCAGAAGAGAGAAGCCTTCCATCCTGCTCCCCGCAAGAATTACCGCCTCAAGGATGTACAGGCCCAGTGCGGTAAGAGCGACTTTCTCGTTTTGTTTTCTGAGGGTGACAAACAGAACAGAACCCAAAAAGATAATGCCCATTGCCGTGATCATTTCTAACAGAATGTTCAGCCGCATCAAGGCTGGGTAATGCGCGATATTTGCCATGCTTTGCGTGATGCTGCCTTTATCGATCAAACGCATGAGCAACATCCCGCTCGATAAGGACGTAACTGCCTGAAGAAGAAAGGCCGCGCCTAAAATTCTTTCCGGTTTGCGTAGCTTATTCATTTTTTAACTCCCTTGGCGATGAGCCATACTGCGAAAAACATTTCCTGCAATGCGATCGGCAGATTTGAAACGACCTGCACGGTCCCGAAAGCGGGAATGACGCCGAACATAACAGTGAAACAGGATACGATGGTCAGAGAGATTCCAAGCAAGCCCCAAAGCGATATCCAGCGCGGAACGAGACGGTATCGATAAAAGACGGAATAATACAGGAGTGCGCCGATGCACCAGCTCAGCAGGGTTGCGACGTTATTGATCCATGCCGTTCCCCCTTTTATCACGCTTCCTGCAGTTTGAAAAAATGAGGCATCGGGACCTCCCTCCTTCAGAAACTCCCGGCTCAGCGCCAAAAGGACAATCAAGGCGACCGCTCCCAGAATCTCGAGAACACCCTCGATAATTCTGAATCCGACCGAGGCGATGGCGCGTCCTTCTGCATATTTCTTCAATATCGGATAAAGCGCAAGTCCGATTCCGGCGCAGGAAACGCCCATAATGAACTGGAGAAGCGAGGCGAGAAGGATAGTCCCCTCATTCGAAGCGAGCTTACCAAGATAATCCGGAGCATCGACAAGCGGTTTCCCGATCGCGGCTGAGAGAACACCGGAAGCCGTCCCGATGATAAACAGTACGCCCGCGATTGCCGCGTTCAGCCTGAATGGATTATCAGTTATATTTTCTGTCTTCATACAATACCTCTTTATCAAAAGTAGTAATGAGCACCGCCCTTGATGACCGTGCCTCCCTGATACGAGCCCTCAATTACGGGCGTTGCGAATCCGGCTCCCTGAATTTCTATGAAGAAAGAGGTTTTGCTAACTGCGTACAATTCAACGCCCGCCGTAAGGTTCATGAAGCAGATGTTTTCGCCGAAAGAGTTTTTCAATCCCCTCTCGATACCGAACGTTACTCCGTTGTAAAAGCGCACCGGTCCCCTTCCGATCTTGCTGAACAGCAGGCTTACAGCCGGGATCGCGTATACCGATCGCTCATCATGCAGCGAGCTGCAGGCCGTATTGAATTCCATGCGCACGTTAATGGTTTTCTTGAATTGATATCCTGCCTGCAAGCCGATGGCCGAATAGGTGGTATACAGGGATGCGGGAATCCCGAAATAAAACCCCGACGGCAGCGGTTCATCATTTGTTTGGGCTGCGGCGTACGCGCCCACCATACAGGCCAAAAGCATGATAAGGGCCGTCTTTGCGAAATTTCTTTGTTTCATTTCAAACCTCCTGGTTTTCTTGTGTTCCTTTATTTATTCCGTCTCGAGGCGATTGACCGAGACAAGCGTCATTCCCAGATCGCGGATTTTTTTCAGGATTCCGTGCAGTGCTGCCTGATCGGCAATCAATCCGGTTAACAGCGTCCTGTTACCCTTCCCGGCTGTAACGGTCATGTACTCAAACCAGTCAGTCCAGTCGCTGCCCGGATGCCCCTCAATCCCGATCTGATAAACCTCCGGTTGATCCGGATTTTTCCTTTCTGGTTTACTCATTGGCATTATCCCCGGTTTTCCGCGCTCGATTAAAAATGATACATCACGCCAAGCTCAAATCCTTGCTGAGGAATGAATACCCCTTGATAGAGATTCCCGAGAAATCAAAGTTCCAGTAAAAAACTCCAATTATCCATCGCGAAAATATCAAGTCCGGTACCCACCTCAAAGTTCCCAATCAGCGGATTTTCAAATGGTTTCCATAAGTCTTCTCCGCAACTACCCGCTCCTGCAGCCAAAAACCCATAGGGCCGGAAAAGGTTGTCGTGTGTCATCTTTCCGACGCCGTTGCAAAACTCGAGTTGATTTCGGATATCTATCCGGTCATTGTGAAATATCACGAAACCCAAAGCGAGTATGGTCTGTCGGCTGAACGCATCCGGTTGACTGACGAAAGACTGACTCCAGTTGAAGTAGAATTTCTTGATCGGGTTTCGGCCTGCCTCTTCCGCACTTACGAAAACGAGTATTTCCAAGCATGCAATGCACCTAAGCAGTGTTTTTTTCATTAAAAACCTCCTGATATATGCCTACTATGCGCGTAGTCCCCCGTCGGAGCAAAGACACGAAAGTGTGGTTTGAGGTGTTGTTTTTGTTACGGTGTGACTGCTCGGCCTTAGAGCAGGCCGAGTTTGCGGGAGAGAGAGACGGCTTCGGTGCGGCTGTGCGCGCCCAGCTTGGAAAATATTTTGCGGTTATGTCCCTTGACGGTGTCCAGGGCAAGAAAGAGCTTTTCGCCTATGGCCTCGTTGGAAAGTCCGGCCGAAACCAGGCGAAGCACTTCAAGCTCACGCTCGCTCAAGCTGTCGGTTATCGTGCCGGCATCGGCCGTGTCTTTCTTTTCCGGTTCCCTGCTTGAAAATGAAGGCAGTATTGTGCCGATATACTCAGCCATCAATTCCCGCTTGCGGGTTTCGCGTAAAAGGCAGGCCATCGGTTCTCCCTCGTCGGCGAAGATGCGGATAAAGCCGCCCTGCCGCGAAAGGTCGAGCGCAGTGCAGACCAGGTTCACGGCTGTGTCGGTTTCACCGAGGGCATAATGCGCGGCGCTTTGAAGGACCGTCACGCGCAGCATTTCGTCCTTGAAATTCGCCGCTTCCATCTGCCTTCGGTACGGGTCAAGAACGGCGAGGGCCGCGCGGGCGTCTCCGCGCGCAAGGAAGACACGGGCGCTGCTGACGGGAAGCTCGTGTTTTTCGGCGAGAATTGCGGCCTCATCTATTTTTCCCAGATGAAGAAGCGCAAGCACCTGCTGGGCGACCACATCGTTTGTGCGGTGCGTGAAGCCCTGAAGGCGCACTTTTTCCGCGGTTTGTTCGATCATCGCAAGGGCGCCTTCCGCGTCTCCGCGGGCAAGTTTCACCCGGGCAAGAAATACCTCGCCGAGAATGAATCTGTCGATCGTCCTGTCATACTGCTTGGCGAGGAAAAGACTGTCTGTTCCGCAGCGCTCGGCCTTCTCCAGATCGTTCCATTCATAGTATATGCGCGCAAGAGCAAGATGGGCTTCACTTATGTTCGGCTGCGGATGTGGACCCGAGAGCTTCAGAATGCGTTCGTACATTTCGGCCGCCGCAAAAAGCCTGTTGTTCTGTTCCTGCAGCAGGCCGATACCGCTCAACGCCAGTATCATGGAAAGGATATCTCCGGATGCCTCGCTTATGGAAAGCGCTTCCATATAATCCCGATCGGCCCCGGCGCGGTCGCCGCTCAGGTGACGCGCGAAAGCGAGCGTCCATACGGCGGTAAAACGGTAGGCCAGGTTATCGGGATGCAGGTATTCCTGGGCGCGTTGCGATTGAATCATGATCGTTTCAACCTGGTATTGAGTGAGAGCCAGAGTCGCCCTTTCCGCGGCTATTTGCCCGATAAGGTTTCGCTTTTTTTCGTCCATCCCGCCGCTTTCCAGAGCCGCTTCTGCCGCGTCGAGTTTAGCTTCGACTCCCTTTGTCTGACCATTTGCCAAAAGCAGGGAGGCATGCCGGGCGAGCAGCGAGGGACGCTCGGCAAGGATGGAGGCCGGCAGAGATTCAAGCCAGGACAGGATCGGAGTCACCGAGGTGCGCAGATGCAGCGGAATATTGTTTTCTGTTATGAGGCGCTCGGCCCGATCTATGTCGCCTGCGGCGGCGGCATGGTGAAACGCCTCAAGCTCCAGGCCGTTCTCTTCATACCATCGGCTCGCGCGTGTATGATCTTCAACAGGACTGTGCTTTTTCCGCTGCCGCAGCAGATCCGCGAATAGATGATGGTAACGGTACCAGTGCCGCTCGCGGTCGAGGGGAATGATAAAGAGGTTGGCCTTTTCAAGATTCTCGAGTATTTCCTGGCTCGGGAGCTCAGCGTCGCGCAGAACGGCATCGCACAGCGGGCCGCACATGCGGTCGAGTATCGAGGTCCGCAAAAGAAATGTCTTGATCTGCCCGCTCTGCCGGTTCAAAACCTCTTCAGTCAGATAGTCCAGAATAAAATGGTGGGTACCGGAAAACTGCGTAATGAAACCCTCGGCGTCCTCGTTCCCCCGCAGCGAAACGGCGGCTAATTGGAGTCCCGCTATCCAGCCTTCCGTGCGATTTTCAAGGGAGGCGATATTATCTTCAGTGAGGTTTAATCCCATCGTCTGATTTAAAAAACCGGCGGCCTCCGAGGGCGTAAAGCGGAGGTCGGCCGCGCGCACTTCGGTCATATGGCCGCGCGTGCGCAGCCGGGCGAGAGGCACATGGGGGTCTTCGCGGGATGCTATGACCAAAAGCATTTGCGGAGGCAGGTGTTCGAGCAGAAATGAAATCATTTCGTCGATCTGTCTTGAATCCAGTACGTGATAATCGTCAAGCACAAGAATGAATTTGTTCGGGACAGCGCTGATTTCATTGAGAAGGGCAGTTAAAAGCGGTTCTATCGGCGGCAGACGGGGCGCCTCAAGCGCGGTAAAAATCTCTTTACCGATGTTTCCCGCGACTGTCCGCAGCGCCGTGATCAGATAGACGAGAAAGCGCGCGGGATCCCTGTGCTCTTCGTCCAGGGACAGCCATGAAGAAGGCCGCCCGCAGGAGGAAACCCATTCGCTCAGAAGCGTGGTTTTTCCGAAACCGGCGGAGGCGGAAACCAGGACCAGTTTACCCTGAAGGCCGCTGTTCAGATGCTCGATCAGACGCGGACGCGGGACACACAGGGAACGGTTCTGGGGAATAAACAGTTTGGTGAGCAATATCGGGATCGGCATGAATCCAATATACAAGTCGGGCTGAAATTGTGCTATATGCCGCATCGGCCGCACATACCCCGATTCAAGTTGATTTGCGCGTATTTAAAGAATGAATTACACTTACCTTCGGAGCGTATTATGCCGGATTCTTCAATTAAAACTATCCTTCTCGTGGAAGACGAAATCCTGATCGCCATGATGGAAATGAAACAGCTTGAGAAGGCCCTCTACCGCGTCGTCATTGCCTCAAGCGGCGAGGGCGCCATAAAGCGTATCAAAGAGGAAAATGAGCCGTTCGACCTCATTCTCATGGATATTGACCTGGGTGACGGCATGGACGGAACCGAAACGGCGCGGGAAATACTGAAATGGCATAATATACCCGTAGTCTTCCTTTCCTCGCATACGGAAAAGGACATAGTCGAGAAGACCGAGGCAATAACGAATTACGGCTATGTGGTGAAGAACTCGAGCATCACGGTGCTGGACGCTTCCATCAAGATGGCCTTCAAGCTTTTTCTGGCCCATCAAAGTATTGACAATCAGCGGATGGATATCGAGGCGGCCTATGAGGAAATGCAGGCAGCAAACGAAGAATTGCTCAATACGCAGCAGGAGCTCTTGAGCCGCGAAAAACAGCTGATAGAAAGCGAGACAACTTTTCGGGCGCTTTTCGAGAAGGGCCCGATAGGTGTCGCCTATCACCGTATGGTCTACGACGAAGCGGGAAGACCAATTGATTATTTTTTCCTCAAGGCGAACGGGAGTTATCAGGGATTGACCGGAGTAAATCCGGTGGGAAAACTGGCAACCGAGGCCTTTCCGGGTATCGAAAATGATCCGAATGACTGGATCGGGAAATTCGGCGAAGTTGCCCGTACAGGAACCGAGGTGCGCTACCAGCAGCATCTGGACATAAACGACCGATGGTATGACTGCGTCGCCTATCAGTATAAGGCAGGATATTTCGTCACGGCGTTCAATGAAATAACCGAGCGAAAGAAAGCGGAAGAAGAGGTTAACCGGGTAAATGGCCTATTGCGGGCCATCATAGACAATGCGCCGCTCGGTGCGCACTTTTACGAATTAATGCCGGACGGAAGACTGGTTTTTACCGGCGCGAATAAAATGGCCGATAAAATACTCAACGTGAAAAATACCCAATTTATCGGAAAGACAATCGAGGATGCGTTTCCCAATCTTGTTGCGACCGATGTTCCCGTGACGTACCGCAAGGTCGCCCTGGATGGAGTTCCTTTCAACGAGGAACAGGTCGAATACGCGGACGATAAAGGAATTTCCGGCGCGTTCGAGATCGCGGCGTTTCAGACGAAAGTGAATAACATGGCCGTTTTGTTTCGCGATATAACCGAAAAGAAAAAAATCGAAGAGGCGCTGCTCGCCAGCGAGCGGCGTTATAGGGAACTGATCCGAAACTCTACCGATTCCGTAACGGTTCTCGACAAAGACGGTATGCAGATTTATGTCAGCGACGTCGTTGAAAAGATGCTGGGCTTTACTCCGGCGGAATTAATTAACATTCCCGTAATCGACAACATGATTCATCCCGATGACAGAGAGGGAGTTTTGACCTCTTTTCAAAAAATCATTCATGACGGGCAGGGCGGCGCGCAATATCGGCATAGGCATAAAAACGGTTCATGGGTATATCTCGAGGCGTGGGGGACGAATCAGCTTGATAATCCCGACATCCGGGGAGTGATCGTCAACGTGAGGGATGTGACGGAGCGAAAGATTGAGGAAGCGTACCGGAGTCTGTCTTCCGAAGTGCTTGCCGTACTTAATAAATCCTCGGACATAAACGATTCAGTCCGGTATATTCTTACGTCCGTGCGGAAGATTACCGGGGCCGACGCGATCGGCATTCGGCTGCAGGACGGGGAGGATTTTCCCTTTTTTATGCAGGATGGTTTTTCCGACGATTTTCTGCTCACCGAAAACTCGCTGCTTGGGCGGGACTCCTCTTCCGGTATCTGCCGGGATCTGGACGGAACTGCAAGCCTGGAATGCACTTGCGGCCTCGTGATATCCGGTATGACCGATCCGTCAAATCCCCTGTATACCAGAGGCGGAAGCGCCTGGACAAACGACAGCTCCTCTTTGCTGAAGATTCCTCCGGAGGAGGAACGCCGGCACAAAGCGCGCAATATATGCGTACACCACAAGTACTCTTCCCTGGCTCTTGTGCCGATCCGCGTAAAAGACCGCATCATAGGCCTTATGCAGATTAACGGCTATAAAAAAGGACTTTTTACTCAGTATGCGATTCATATGCTGGAAGAAATTGCCTCGCATATCGGCGAGACCCTCGTACGCAAAAATGCAGAAGACCATATCGCCGATCTGCTCGACGAAAAGGAAATTATCCTCAAGGAAGTGCATCATCGGGTAAAAAACAACATGAGCACAATCTCGAGCATTCTGGACATCCAGGCCGGTTCTTCCTCCAATCCCGAACTATGCGAAAAGCTGGAGGAGGCTTCGGGTCGGGTACGGAGCATGATGGCCGTTTATGACAAGCTCTATATGTCTCAAAACTTTTCCGAATTGAACAGCAGCGAATTTCTTCTGCCCCTGGTGACAGACATCCTTTCGATTTTTCCCTCTGATCCGCCGGTAGCGGCGAACCTGGATGTCGGCGATTTTATGCTGAATGTAAAAATACTTTCACCCATAAGCATAATACTCAATGAGCTTATTACCAACACCATGAAATACGCGTTCAAGGGAATCTCTAATCCCCTGATCACGGTGACGGCATCGAAAAAAGACAGGACGGTTACCCTTCTGTACGCAGATAACGGCGTCGGACTTCCCGATTCGGTGAATATTGAAAATTCAGACGGCTTCGGGATGCAGCTTATAGGCATGCTTGTCAAACAGATCAAAGGGAAGCTCCGCGTCGAAAGAAACGCAGGGACTCTGTTCGAGATCGAATTTCAGGGGTAATCATTGTTTCCGATAAGCTGAAATCGGGAAATGATTCCCAAAATTCTTGAAAAACTCCAATATTATGGTATACTTCAGTGCATTCTTGGAGCAATTTATGAAACGTGCGATCTTGGTGCTTGCAGGTACCTTGATTTTTTTGGGTACTTTATCCGCACAAGCGGGAAACACGAATACTTCAAAATGGACTTTGAGCACCACCCCTTCGTTCATCATGCCGCTTACCGCAGGTGACTTTTCCCCGAACATGCTTTTTTCCTCCGCCTGGGGCGGCAGTATCTGCGCGGAATATTCCCTTCCGATCGCCATACCCCTTGCCCTCCGCCTTGGTGTGGGCTATTCGACCGGCGGCTTTCTTTCCGCCTCAAACATGGACGTTCCCGGCTCGCTTGGCGAGACTACGGTTCTCGCCGGCGCCTCTTACACAAAACCCTTACCTACCGATTTTCCCTTCGTGGTTTTATTGATGCAGGGGCAACCTACGGCAGCCTTTCGACCGGAACAAGCTCTGCCTATGCAGCGTTTCAGACCGGCTTGGGAGTCGCCTTTACCATAGTAAAATCCTGGGCTGCGCGCCTTGATGCCATTGCCTCATACAGAGCAGGCCTCTACATCGGTGTCGGCGTCGGTATCGGCGCCGCCTATACCCTGCCTGCCGCATCGGCTTCACGCGGCGCATCTGCCCGCCCGAAAATACTGGAACTGAAAACACTAAACTGGGAAATATTTCCCCCATATTCCGTTCCTATTACGATAAAAATCCCGTAGGAAACGTGACTCTCGTCAATACCGGAAAAGAGCCGGCAACCGATGCGCGCGTCAGTTTTCTGATAAAGCAGTATATGGACGGCCCGAAAGAATGCGCCGTCATTCCCAAAATCGAAGCCGGTAAATCTATAACCCTTCCCTTATACGGACAGTTCAACGTCTCTATCCTTGGCGTAACGGAAGCGACAAAAGTTACCGCCGAAATCCTTGTTGAATACGGGGCCGATACGACTCAAAACAGGACTGCCACGGCTCTCGTAAATCTCGCCAAGGCGGACCCACCGCCATACGCGCCGCAGATGCAGAAGGGGATATGCTATGGTTCTGAAAATCAAGTCCCGCATGGTAAAGGCGATGCGCGCGGCGCTCTTCGCTCTCGCCGCCTGCGCGCTCGCCGTCGGCTGCAAGAATCCGCTCGCGGAAGCGGTGCAGGCAGTGCAGGCAGTGCAGGCAGTGCAGGCAGAGACCACATCATCCCGTTTCGTTTTACTCGGTTCTGACAATGCGGTACTTTTTTCAGGCAGTGCATTCGATTTCGGAACGGCCTCTTTCAGTATTGACCCTATTACAGGGAAAATAGCGCCAGGCGCACAGGTTCCCGTCGGTTTGTACTTCAGCACCGAAACGGGAGCGCTTGAACTGAAGCAAACGACTGACTGCACCGGTTTTTTAAGTACTGCTGATCCTACAAGTGCTATATCAACGGATGTGAAGCCTACCCGAATCGATGCTTTCAAGTTGCCGTAGTGCATGCATGTCTGCAGGTTCCTGAAAAACTGGTTTGTCAAAGGGGAAAAGTATGATTGCAGCGGCTGCTTCAAGTCGGAGGCGCAATAGAATACTCGCGTTGCGGGTTTGTGGGCATGAGAAAATATCGAGACTGATTGGTACGTGGCGGTCGTTGATGCCAGCAGCAGAACTGCCCGCATCGCAGCTGCAGAAGGTGAAATGGTATGGTTTTTATCAATACGGATGAAAGGAAAAATGATATGTATGAAACAAACAAAGGTATTCTGTTGACGCGCTATGCGTTTCTTATTTTGGCGTTTGTTTTGATTTGCTCCGGATGCACCAATCCGTTGGCAGTAGCGGTAAAGGCTGCTCAGGCAAAGGTGGTATCTCCGATCGTCGTCTTGAGTACAGCTGATAACGGTGTTTTCAAAGCGGGATCGCTGGTACAGGTTGGCCTGTTGAATTGATGACGAACCCCGTTACGAGTATATCCACGTCAAGCGCCACCGGCGGAGGTAATATTACCAGTGACGGAGGAGTGGGGATAACGTCCCCGGGAATTTGCTGGAGCGTTTCGCCTAACCCCACAACCGACAACAGCAAGGACATAAACGCGGGAACGGGTCTCGGCTCATATAGCGACTTGATGACCGGCTGCTCCTGCTACTCCTGCAGTCACAGCGCTCGGTTATGCGGCTGGAAGCGAAAAGCTTCAGGTTTCCTGGTCTGCAGCTAACGGCGCTTCAAATGTATACGATATATAAAAACGAATCAAACAGCTTCATTACCTCCACCCTCGCCCTGGAGGGGGTTTCGAACACTACATGCACGTTGAGCGGTCTTGCTAATTTTACGGGTTATTATGTATGGATAAAAGCGAGGAAAGTAACCGGTTCGAGCGCCCCGTCGGTAACTATGAACAGTTCGGTTTTTCCCGGCGTGCATGTGACGGGTATATCGCTTCCTGTGAAAAAACAAATTTTACGGGGTGGAATCGACACATTGACTGCGGCCGTTATCCTTGTTGATGCGACGAACTCCGTTGTACATTGGGTCAGCAGCGCTCCCGCACACGCGACCATCGGAGACACCGGTCTTTTGACCGGTGTCTCGATCGGTAATTCGATAATTACCGCAACAACGGAGGATGGCAGTAAGATTGCTCAGTGTAATGCCGCGGTAACCGGAATCGAGACCATTGCCGGTGACGGAACCCCAGGTTTTTCGGGCGACACAGGACCCGCTGTGTCCTCGACTCTTAATTATCCTTATAGCGTCGCTGTGGATGCTTTGGGCAATCTATATATCGCTGACGGAAATAATTATCGAATTCGAAAAATTGTTCAATAAGTGAATGAAAGCGAAACTTCAGGACCATGCATCAATCAGAAACGCGAGAGTACAAAGCTGAATCTTCCTGCTTTGTACTCTCGATCAGTTAGGCTGTCGTAAATAAATCGCCAAGTCGCCATGCCGGCGTCCCTTTTTTGTATCCGCCAAATAAACCGCAACCTGCACAATAAAAGTGATATCAAATCTTCTTCACATTCTAGGGGAGGAGCACTACCCAGTATTTTTGGGTTTGGTATAATAAATAACTTAGCTGCATCCGGTAAAAAAGATTTCCTTTTGTCTGGAATAATTCCCGTATCCCTCTCCTCTTCCGCGGTAGCGGCGGGAGGGGGCCCGGAGGGCGTCTTGCGCGTATTCGCGGAAGACCGGCAGCCCCGTACAGAGCGACGGCGGCTTGTCCGCCGGACCGCCCGCTCTTTTATACACACGAAGAAGGGCTAGGACTTTTTTCGCGGATAGAGGAGGAGGACTCCGCCGACGACAATTGCCGTAACACCGGCCCAAATGGGGACATAGAGCGTTTGTTTTTCGGAAAACGAAAGATTGACCGAGCCGATATTGGCTTCGTGTATTTTCTTCGTATAGGTAAAGCTTCCATATACGAGAATAAGTATTCCGGCTGTGAGTATCAGGAGCGCGATTTTTTTTTCATTTTTAGTTTTCCTTTGAATTGAATTGCCTGGAAAAAAAAGGCTCGCGGATGGAAATGATTTTTCCGTCCGCGAGCCGCCTATGCTTACATCCAGAAAAGAACCTGCACGCCGATCAGGCCTGAACCGTATCGAACGTTGATTCCATTGTCGTTGGTGAGCGACATGATGTATGACAGACCAACTGATATCTTGTCCAGTTTTACATCAGCGCCGACTTTCGCGTTGATGCCGGTCTGGATCAGGGGTGTATCGCCGATATTCCAGGTGATATTCGGGCCTACGCCGAGTGGCAGGCGAACGAGGGATACATCGAGGCCTACTCCCGCGTCAAGGTACATATTCAAACTGGTGATGTCGCCGGTCGCGCAGAACAGCAAGCCTTCTGCCTGAAACCAGTCCATTTTGACGCGTACATCGCCGCCGAAGGCAAACTGATCTACGTTCATGTTGTGTCTGTCCGTCGGCTGTCCGAGAAGCACGGGAGACTTGTAATACATAGCGGCACCAATGTCCAGTTCAACAGGTTTTTTCCGCAAACATGCTTAAGGGCAGAATTGCCGCCAACGCCGAGGAGCTAGTAGGTTTCTACGACCGTGTCGTCATTGTTGAAAACAAGTGCCGTTACTCCGATTCCGTCATTCTGCCAGGTACCGACAATCGGTTCGATAATCGATACGTCATGCGCGCATCCGGCGAGAGCGGAGAGCGTTACGAGAGCGATGAGAGCAAGACCAATAAATTTTTTCATGAGTTCCTCCTATGGAACATGTTCAGTAAACTGATTTGCGACTTTCTATATCCAGTTTTAAAAATGAGATCGAAACTGGGATATAGAATCCTTCATTGCGGTCATTACATTTTCTGTTCCCGACTTTAGGTGTTCCCATGAGTCTTCGGCCGCTGACTTCAAGGTTTCCGACTGATCCATGCCTTTCTTCTGCATGTCGCGCACTGAAGCGAGCCGGGCTTTGTAATGTTCTTTTGCGTCTTCGCTTCGAGGCGATCCATTTCGGCGCTCAATTCGTCAAGCAGTTTTCTCTTTGTTTTCACATAATCTGATTTTGTCATTAATATCTCCCTATTCTGAATCCTGACATTGATCCGATAATTCCGAAGGCACTGAGCACATACAGAATTACGACTACGACGACAACTATATTAAGAATAGTCTTGATGCTTGAGCTCATCGGCACATTTGCATTGATTGTGCGTCAGCGTACATATTGGTTGTTTCGCGGCGATTAGTTTGATGAAAACAGCCTTTTGCCCGGAAATTGATTCTTTAGTACTTTTTATGGGACGATTAGCGTAGTGGGGGGTATGGGAAAAGACCGCAAGTCGTGTTGACTGCGTATTCGGTATTGAATTATGGGCGGAATGCCTGAACTGCAATTAGTTCGTACCTGCCCCAGAGAGTCTGCCGCGCCCTTTTTTTTATAGTACCGCGTAGCCGAGCGGGGCCAGGTCAAGGAAGGATGCGCTGGTCTTTTCGACGGCGTCAAGAAGATGCCCGTATTTTTTACGCGGGATATTTTTGTTCCCGCGGTTCACGAGGACGGTCAGGCTTTCCTTTCCGTCGGCAATTCTCATGCCGAAGAGTCCCGGAAGCGAGTCGTCATGGAGCCACTCCCGTTTTCCCCCGCCGCAGAGGGCCATGTGGCTTTTCCTGAGCGCGATTATTTCTCTGATGAATTCATACTGGCTTATATCCTGATGCGCCTCTTCCCATGGCATGCATCGTCTGCAGTCCGGGTCATGCGCGCCGGTGAGCGCGTACTCGCTGCCGTAATAAAAGCAGGGCGGGGCGGGCAGGAGGGCGAGCAGGAGCCAGGCAAGGCGCGCCGAAGCGAGACTGCCGCCGAGGACGCTGATGAGGCGTTCCGTGTCATGGGAGTCGAGGAGATTGAAGCCCGAGCGGATTACGTTGACCGGGTAAGAAAGCTCGAGCGTGGTCATGCGAGCGGCGAGCGCGCGGCCGTCGGGAATTTCCTTCGAGGAAGAGAGGAAGCCGCAGAGAGCCTGGCCGAAGTGGTAGTTCATCACCGCGTCGTACTGGTCGCCGCGCAGCCAGTCGATGGCGTGGTGCCAGATTTCGCCGACGATGTAGGCGTCGCTTTTAACTGCCTTGACGCGGGTACGGAACGCGCGCCAGAACTCGTGGTCAACCTCGTTTGCGACGTCGAGCCGCCAGCCGTCAATGCCGCATTCCCTGATCCAGTGCTCGGCGACCGACAGGAGGTATTCCCTCGTTTCGGGATTTCCCGTGTTGAGTTTGGGCATGCCGGTCCAGAACGCGAAGGTTTTGAAATTCGCCTTGTGTCCGTCCCATTTCCGATCCTCATCGGTGAAAAGGGGAAAGCCGTCGATGAGAAACCAGTCCTTGAAGCGCGACGCTTCTCCGTGCTCGAGGACATCGAGCCAGGGGGCAAACTTTGTGCCGCAGTGGTTGAATACCGCGTCGAGGATAATTCTGATGCCCCTGTTGTGGCATTCGCTTACCAGGGTTTTCAGGTCCTCAAGGGTACCGAAGGCGGGATCTATTTTCATGTAATCGGTCGTGTCATATTTGTGGACCGAGGGGGAGGAGAAAATAGGGGTCAGGTAAATTCCGTTAAAACCGAGGGAGACCAGGTGGTCGAGCTTTTCGGTTATTCCCGGCAGATTTCCGCCGTACACTTCCTGATTGCTTACCTTTCCATACTGCCAGTCTTTCGTTCCCTCGGGGTTCAAGTCGGGATTGCCGTTCCGGAACCGGTCCGGGAATATCTGGTACCAGACGGTTTCTGCCGCCCAGGAAGGGGCATGAAAGATTTCAGTGCTCTGGATGTACGGAAAGATAAAGGTATTCCAGGTGTTGTGCCGATCAATTGTTTTCACCAGACCCTTCTCGCCGAAGGTCCAATTTTTCTTTCCCTTGTGAAGGATAAACCAGTATTTCAGCCGTTTGTAGGGCGCCTGTACCCGTATTTCCCAAAAGTCATGGATGCCGTTTGTCCCTTCCTTTGTCATCGGGGCTGCGTCGCTGTTCCAGACGGTTTTTTCATTGATTTCGATAACCTCGAAGGGATCGGCGTATACTATTTCCACCAGGCTGATATCATCCTGCGCGGTGCGGATGCGAATGTGGAGGGTGTGTTCGTCAAGGGCGTAACACCAGGAGTCGCCGCAGTGATGATATATGGCCGCTTTATTCATGGAAAAGCCCCTTTAATAACGTTGGTATTCGTGAGGTCCGCACTGTTCAAGGGTAAGTATATGGAATTTGCATTGGAAGGTAAACCGCTTTACTTGCGAAATTTGAATACTGCTGATATGATTCAGGGATGAACATACGCATCGAAAAAGACGACGCCCGGCGTTTTTCCTATACCGACCGGATAAACGGGTATCTGGAGCTGAATTCTTCCACGGCTGCCGCCGAACAGGGCGGGTATTTTCGGGGAGAGAAAAAACTTCTGTCCGATTTTTTTGTGTCAATGGACTGTCTGTCCCTCAATTCCGGTGCTTCCGATTTATGGCGGACCAACGCACTGTATACCGATGTCCGGCCCGAGGGCTTCGATACGGTGTTCAACCGGGGACCGCTGAAGATAATTTTTACCGTTTCCCTGCTTCTCGATGAGCAGGCTTTCTGTCTTTCCCTCACTGAAAGCGCGGAAAATACCCTGGTATTGTATCCCGGGACCGCCCCTTCATCCGTCGGCTTGGCTTCGGCCCGGGGCGCCGGCATACTTCTCCCCGGCACAAGCCGATCAACTTCCTGGCATAAAAGCGTCGAGGACGGGATTACGATATACCGGAACGGGACGGGCTGCGCGGTCGCTTCATCATCATCCTTTCAGCTCGAAACTTCTTCGGAGCGCATTATCCTGTTTTCCGGGGACATGAGGGCTGTCTGGTATCTCGTCTTCGAGGAAGACGGGGAAAAAGCGATCCGAAAAGCGAAGCGCCTTGCCCTCGAAAAGGGGATAGATGCGCACAGGAAAAAGATCGCGGATTTTTTCGCGCAATCCCAGAGCAGCTCCGGCGATGCCCGTTTTGACGAGGCCGTCCGCTGGGCCCAGTTTTCCGGCTGGCTTTTGGTAACCGAAAACGCGCGCTCATCCGATGAAGGAGAGAAGTCTACGGGCATATGGGCCGGCCTTCCCTGGTTCCGCGATAACTGGGGGAGGGACACCTTTATCGCCCTGACCGGCATTCTTCTGGTAAGCGGCCGGTTCGCCGAGGCGAGGGCGGTGCTCTCTTCGTTCTCCTGTCATCAGAACACCAATCCCGAAAGTCCCGATTACGGGCGCATCCCGAACCGCTACCGGGGAAAGGATGACATAATTTTCAACACCGCAGACGGAACCCTCTGGTTTATACGCGCGCTGTGGGAATACGTGCAGTACTCGGGCGACACCGCAATCCTCCGCGAACTCGAACCGACCATAGATCTGGCCCTCGAAGCCGACATCACGCGGAGAACGGACGCTCACGGCTTTCTCCTTCACGGGGACGCGGACACCTGGATGGACGCGCGCGTCCGCGGCGATAAGCCCTGGTCGCCGCGGGGAGACCGGGCCTGCGACATCCAGGCACTCTGGTATACCGCCCTCTGCATCGGCGAGCGCGTCGCGCGTTTTCTGGGCAACGGGGAAAAAGAGGCAGCGCGCGAAAGCCTCGCGAAAAAGCTGAAAAAATCATTCCGCAAATTTTTCTGGTGCGATGACCGGAACGCCCTCGCGGACCGCCTGCCTCCGGGCCCTCACGGGGAGTGGCTCCGGGACTTCCGCGTGAGGCCGAACCAGCTCTTCGCGCTCACCGTACCCTCTATCCTCGACGGTCACGGAGAGGGCTGCGAGGATGCCCTCGTCGATCCGTCCATGCGCTCCCTCATTCTCGAAAACGTAGCCCGCGAGCTCGTTTCCCCCTTCGGTCTTTTCAGTCTGTGTCCGGACGATCCGCTTTTCCATGCCCATCATGAAAAGCCCGAGCGTCATCACAAGGATGCCGCCTACCATAACGGGACTATCTGGGTATGGAATACCGGGCCTTACGTCAGCGCCGTCTCCGATACCCGGACGGGCGATCTGCCATCCGTTTCCGCGGCCCTCCTGAAAAACGAGGCATCCCTGATTTTGGAGCAGGGATGCGCCGGCACCTTGAGCGAGAATATCCATGCGGAGCGCGCTCCGGGCGGCAAGCCCATCCTTTCGGGGACCTGGTCCCAGGCATGGAGCGTGTCCGAATTCGCGCGGAACGTGTTCCAGGACATCGTCGGCTTCAATCCCCGCCTCGCGGAAGGCAGGATAGAGATGCATCCACACCTTCCGGAGGATACTGTCAGCTGGAGCGCCCGATGCGCTTTCGGCCCCTCATGGCATATGTCCGTCGTTCTTGAGCGCAACGAGTCCTCTCTGCGCTGCACACTATTGTGGACCGATTCAGGCGCGCTCATTCCCGCGGATCTGCCCGCGCTTACGGTGAACGGCACGGCCATCGAATGCGGGAAACCCCTTGAACTGTTTTTTCCCTTTGCGAAAAAAATAAACGGGCGCATCAGTCCTTTCGCGTTTCCCCGTCATGACTTTGCCCCCGACTGGTGCGGCTCGGTTCACCAGAGGGATTATCTTGAGCGGCTCGTTCAGAGCGACAGGGTGAACGGCCGGGGCGGAAGCGACGTCAATGCGGCCTCCCTCGAATGGTTTTTCGATTCGGATTTTTTCAGGAAAAAATACCAAACCGGCCTTCCTCTCGGGGCCCTGTGGTCGCCCGATGAAACCGTGTTCCGCCTTTGGGCGCCGACCGCACGGTCCGTGCGCCTTGTGCTGTATCCCGACGGGACTGATTCTTCCGCCGTTCTCGTCATGGCCATGAAGGCCGGTTCCCTCGAAAGGGAAAATGCCGGCGTCTGGGAACTTCCCGTTGCAGGGGACCAGAGCGGGATGTATTACCGCTTCCGCGTCCAAACCCACGGCATCATCCGCGAGAGCGCCGATCCGTATGCGCGCGCCTGCGGGGTCAACGGGAGCCGCTCGATGGTCGTCGATTTTGATTCCTCGAACGCAAACGGATGCAATCCCGCGGGATGGGATTCCGTGCAAGCCCCTTCTCTTTCCTCGCCGAACGACGCAGTCGTGTACGAGGTCCACGTTGCCGATATCACCTCGTCCCCCCATTGGAACGGCGAGGAGTCGCTCAAACGGACCTATCTCGGCGCCGCCTTCTCCGGAACGTCGCATGAAGGCGTCCCGACGGGCTTTGACCATATCAGGAGCCTCGGGGTGACTCATGTGCAGCTCCTGCCGGTTTTCGATTTCGGGAGCGTGGACGAGAGACTGAGCACCGATGACTCTTACGGCGAACAGCTTAAAAACGGAAAATTCAACTGGGGTTATGACCCCGAAAACTACACCTGTCCCGAGGGTTCGTATTCGACCGATCCCTTTAACGGGGAGGTCAGGATAAGAGAGCTTAAAACCCTGATTCAAACCTTTCTAGGCGCGGGTATCGGGGTGATAATGGACGTGGTGTACAACCATGTGCCCGCCGCCCAGAACCAGAGCCTCGGCATATGCTTGCCGGGCTATTATTTCCGGGTGGACAGCTTTTCGGGCGCGGGCGACGATACCGCGAGCGAGCGCGAGATGTTCCGGTCCTACATGATCAAGTCCCTCTCCTGGTGGCTTACCGAGTACAAGCTGTCGGGTTTCCGCTTCGACCTGATGGGTCTCCATGACGTCGAGACGATGAACGCCATCGTCACTGAACTGCAGAATATAAAAAGCGACGTGCTCATTTACGGCGAGGGCTGGGATATGTACCGGGGCGGGAAGATGGTAAGCGCGAGCATGCTTCAGGCGAAAAAAATGAAGGACATCGGTTTTTTCAACGATGCCCTCCGCTGCGCTATCAAGGGCTCGGTATTCAAGGCCCACGAAGGCGGCTTTATCCATGACGGCAGCCACCTGGAGTCGGTAAAGTTCGGTCTGGTCGGCGCGGTGTATCACGGCCAGGTGCATAACCGCTGGGTTGACGGGACTGCCAACAGAAATCCCTGGACGGGAACGACACGAACCTCAGTGAACTATACCGAGATACACGACAACGCGACCTTGTATGACAAGCTCGTTCTTGTCGAAAACAAT
>JAYVSC010000222.1:0-37070 GCA_043775705.1 Spirochaetales bacterium
CACATTGCTCGTTAGTATCTGGAGTATGTTTCCTGCGCCTTTCGCGATGGTGACGGCGGGTAACGCTTGCCCATTGGTATTGAGTGTCTGGGGCGTGGCAGCTCCGGTAAACGAGACCGTGCTGGAAGCGGGGGTGAAGGTGCCCAGCGCCGTGTTCCCCTGGAAGGTAAGGACGCCTGCCGAGGAGCCATTCAGAATGCCGCCGGTATAGGGTCCGGCGAACGTTATTCCTCCCGTTCCGGAGGTAATCGTCCCTGCGCCGCTGACGGCGCCGTTAAACGTGACAAGTCCCGATCCGGTCGATATTACAGCCGTGTCGGTTGTTGTACCATTTACTTGGAGCGTGTTGGCCCCAGTGGCAAGGGATCCCGCTGAAACGAGAAGATTATGTGCTATAACAACATTGCCGACCAAGGTTTGATTTCCATTCGTGATCGAAAGGTCATAATACCCATTCAATGCGGGAATATTCCCGGTTCCGGCCGAGTAAACAAACGTGCCCGCGGTATTCGAGGAACGGTTTATCGTCCCTGTCGATGAAAGTTCGATGGTTCCGTTGTTTACCAGCGTCCCGCTTGAGGTGATGCTGCCGGCCCCGTTAATGCCGATCGTGCCGTTGTTGGTAATCGTACCGCTCACGCTCAGGTTTGCCGCCCCGGTCTGGAATGTCGTGGGGCCGCTTACCGTCAGGTTGTGGTAGCCGGTTCCCATCAACGGGGTCGCGTTGCCGGCTCCGTTGTATGTGACCGTGCTCGAGGGTCCGTTTGCGATCGTGCCGGCGATTGTTTGCCCGGCCGTTCCGGCAAGACTGACGGTTCCATTATTGGTAAAGGACGTGGTATCCGTGACGTTAAATCCCGCAAGGTCCAGGCTTGCGCTGGAATTGACGGTAATGGTGGCCGCAGCTGCAGTCGCGGTAAGGTTGGGGTAATTACCCAAACCCGTATGAGGTATGACTACGGTGCTTGCGGCCGTCGGAATCCCGGCGGTCCAGTTCAAGGGGTCGCTCCAGGCATTTCCTCCGGATCCGCCAATCCACACGTTGTTTGTTCCGCCCTGTGCAAAAGAAATACTGCCGAGCGACATATCAAGTCCTGCGGGCAGATACACGACGAGGACAAGTCCGTCATTTGCGGTATCAACTGTTAACGGATATACAATGTTGAAGGTAAACTGATTTGCGATCTGGGCGCCGAAGGTAAAGGCGGTAATGGCGGCTATATCTGCGGATATGGGGATGGTTTCAAATGGGGCGGAGGGGTTGCCGAGGGTATAACTTTCCGCTGCCCCGCCCGCATTATTGTAGTTCGCGGTATATCGAAAAACCGTGCCCGCGATAAAAGTTCCATTTACGGTAACCGAAACCGTTTGTCCCGGCGCGGGTGCTCCCGCGATCGCGATTGTATAGGGAGCGCTCCCGTTGACCCTGATTATGACATTGTCGAATACACCCGAAGGGTCGGTAAATACCCCCGCTGCCGGAACGTCGACGGTACACGTGCCGTCCCCCTGAAAGGTCGTGACTGTGCCGCCCAGCTGGTCAAGATAAAAGGTCGTGTTTATGTCAAGATAGACGCCGTTTGTCATCGTGATTGTGTTGTTCGTTGCCTGATTGGTATCGACCGTATTCGTCGCTATGGTGCCCGTGCCGGTGATTGTGACCGAGCACTGGCTGGCGTTCCCGAAATCCAGCCAACCGACGGAGATGTTATTCGTGTTCAAGTTGATTGTTACGCCGGTTGAGTCGATCCGGAAATTGTCGTTGAGGGCGCCGGTGTTTCCCGACACGGTCAGCAGCCCCCCGAGATTGAGCGCCGCGCCTGCGGTGATTCTGATTGCCCTCAGCGTTACCGGACCTGAAGTGGTGATTGTCGATGCGGTGGTTATCGTGACGGTGTCGTTTGCGTTGCCTCCCGGAACTCCGTCAGGGTTCCAGTTTGCGGCGGTTTCCCAAATAGCCGTTCCGCCGCCGCCGTCCCAGGTATATGCTGTCTGTGCCCACACCCCGCCGCTCCCCATCAGGGCCAACAGGCCTGCTATCACTATATATCGAACATAATTGAATTTTTTCATCGGTCGGAACTCCTGTGCTAATTGTACTCCCGTTTTCACCAAAAACCAAATTCGATTTTTCGGCCTGAAAAAGGGCATAACTTATCTTCAGTTTCGGCATATTTCTATACAGGAATTAGACTTTTGCGGGGTATAATTTATTTTGAAGGGATTATTGTGTGCATTTTTGGAAGATTTTCAGTTTACTTTCTATCTATTAAAGATAATTTCTTGAAAGCTGTGTCGGTTTTCACGTTTTGTGCGGTGTTTTTCTGGAAATGGCACGACCTGCGGTCTGCGGTCATGGTAGCCGCTGTGTATTGTTTTGGATTTCTCACCCGATCTCCTCCCTTAATTCACCACCGCGTCTATCTCGTCAGCGGCGCCCGCGTCCCCGTCAACCCTTATTATCACCTGGTTCGGCAGGCAGGCGTTCCACTGGCCTTTTTTGGAAACAGGGGGAGAGGAGATGCAGGTTTTATTGGGGCAGGGGGAGTCGATGATTTTCGCCTCTCCCTTTGCGATCTCGACGACGGTGTTTCCGAGGGGGCCGGGAATATCAATGGTCCGGTCGGTGTCGAGGCCGTACACCCAGGAACCGGAGGGAGCCTCGATGACAAGATGCACCCGGCCGCCCCGATTTCCGTAGATGTAGTAACCGGAAATCGAGGCGGCCCCGATGACGGCCAGGATCAGCGCAATATCGAGCAGTTTGAATGATGATAAGGACCGTTTCATGGCACCGGGTTGAAAATCTTGCTGCCCGGTTCGGCTGTTTTGGTTATCCAGGTGTTTCCGCCGATAACGCTTCCCTTGCCGATCACCGTTTCGCCGCCGAGGATTGTGGCTCCGGCATAGATAGTCACATTATCTTCTATTGTAGGGTGTCTCTTTTTGTCGGCCATCACCTTTTTGACGCTGAGGGCTCCGAGGGTGACACCCTGATAGATTTTCACCTGTTTCCCGATGATGGTTGTCTCCCCAATCACCACGCCGGTACCGTGATCGATAAAGCATTCTTCCCCGATCGTCGCCCCGGGGTGGATGTCGATGCCGGTTTTGCTGTGCACGTGCTCGCTCATGATCCGCGGAATGATGGGCACGCCTTTCGAGTATAAAAAGTACGCGATGCGGTGGACGAGCAGGGCTTCGAGTCCCGGATAGGACAGGATGACTTCCTCGATGCTTTTCGCCGCGGGGTCCCCGTCGAGGGCAGCCTTCGCGTCGGTGCAGGAAAGCCGGCGGAATTCGGGTATTTCGTCGATCAGCATGAGGACAATCTGCTCGGAATATTTGTAGCAGCCTGAGCCGTCGCGGTTATTCATCAGGCAAATGTATTTGATCGCCTTCAGCACTTCCCCGGTCAGGTTCCGCACGATCCGGTGGAGTCTCTCGCCGGTCACAAAACGGATAGTGTCTTTGTCCAGGCAGGAGTCTTCCCGGAAACCGGGGAATATGACGTTTTCGAGGTCGCGCAGAACGGCGACTACGCTTTCCCGGTTCGGAAAATTCTGGGAGTCGGTAAGGTTGATGCCGCCGTACGTGTCATAGCTGGTCAGTATCCGCTCGATGCGCTCATCAAGGTTGCTCATTTGTATGCTCCTTTTCGTTCCTGTCGTGTCAGTTTCCGCCTGCCAATCATACCCTTTAATCCCTTTGCGAAAAAGGTTTTCAGCATCTTTTCCTCCCTCATTGCGCTCTCGAAGCCGTAATTGATCTGGAGTTCGGGATGATCGAAGTCAAAAAGAGAGCGGTTGCTTTCTGCCCGTATATGTGAAGTGGGCATGTCTATCTTCCTTTTTTTCTGGCTCGAGACGGCGCAGTCAAATGAGCGCATCAGTACATCAAAGGTATTCTGCAGTTTGTCCGGTTCGATTTTGCCGAAATCGTTCAGGGTTACCGCCAGTACATTCCGGTGGCCGAATTTCCGTGCGATCCATACGGGGGTATTGTGCTGCAGGTATCCGTCAGCAAGCATTCTTGATTTATGGAGAAGGGGAGAGAATACTCCGGGAAAGGATGATGAAGCGCGCATGGCGTCCGCAATGGGTCCCTTATCCAGCAATACTTCCCTGCCGGTGCATAAATCGGTCGCATTGCAGTAAAAGGGTATCTTTGTATGCCCAAACTGCACCCCGTTGGTCAGGGAAAGCAGGAGTTCATGCATTTTCTCGCCGGAATCGAGGCCGTTTGCGGAAAAAAGGTTGGAAAGACCCCTTCCTATGCGGAACGCCTTGGCGAGCGGTCCCTTGGCGAGTATGGAGACGGGGACGGTCATAAAATCCACGGGATTGAACGCATAGCCGATAAAACTCCGCATTTCGGCGGTGGTCATGCCGGCTGCATACAGGCCGCCGATAATCGCGCCCATTGAGCATCCCGAAATCAGGGAGGGAGGCGGATATCCCATTTTTTCAAGAGCCTCGATGACTCCTATATGTGCAAGGCCGCGTGCTCCGCCGCCCGATAGTACTAATGCCCATTTCATTGTACAAATATAGTAATATATAGTGATTTTGCCTACACCAATAAAACGGGTGTAAATCAGCCTTGATCCCTTGACAAAGGCGGCTTCCTCTGTTATTTTAGGCGAGCATCTCTAGTCCTGATGCAAGAAGAATTCGCTCCTGTAGCTCAGTCGGTAGAGCGCAACCATGGTAAGGTTGAGGTCAACGGTTCGATTCCGTTCGGGAGCTCTGTTACTCATATAAGGGGATATACTATGGCAAAGAAATCATCTGTTGAAATTATTGCAATGCAGTGTACTGAATGCAAGCGCAAAAACTATACAACTCAGAAAAACCGCAAAAACACCCAGGCAAAGCTTGAACTCAGCAAGTATTGCCCGTTTGAACGCAAGCATACCATGCACAAAGAAACCAAGGTAAAATAAGCGTCGGGTTGCGATGAAAGGGGTTAATTCTGTCCTTTTTTGGCGGAATTTCTCCCATTTTTTGCATTTCAAATTAGTTCTGCAGGGCTTTTTATCCATATTACCGCATAAATGCTCTGTAAATTGACTGTTTTGCTTCCGGCTTTGTGTTTTCGGGCTCATTGAGTTTTTTTTGCCGGGCAAGGAACTCAAAGGGAAACTTGAATGCTTTGTACCCAGAGCATTCAAGTTTCTCAGAGGTCAGTAGCTCTAATGGTAGAGCGTCGGTCTCCAAAACCGAATGTTGCGGGTTCGAGTCCTGCCTGGCCTGGTATATGTGCGGCTTTTGAAACTTTTGTTTCCGGAGCCCGTTTGATAACTGCGGAGCGTTGCTTCGCGCTTGTCATCAAGAATCTATAAAAATAGGTGGACTCTGATGTCTAAGATCGTCCAATTTTTTAAAGAGTGCGTTGCCGAACTCCGCAAGGTTGTCTGGCCGACTCGAGATGACGTGATTTCCTCTGTCAAGGTAGTTGTGGTTTCCACGATTATCATCGCTGCTCTTTTGGGTTTGCTTGACGCAGTTCTTGTAGCTGGGGTGAATCTTGTTTTCTAGGCGTAAGTAATGACAAAAGGTTGGTATATTCTTCATACCTATTCTGGGTATGAGAATAAGATTGAGAAAACGATTCGTTCCCTTATCGAAACCGGAGATATTTCCGCAGAGGTGGTCACCGATATAAAGGTGCCTGTTGAAGAATTTGTCGAGGTAAAAGACGGCAAAAAGCGCAATGTCACCAAGAAATTCCTTCCGGGATATATTCTTATCGAGATGCTGCTGCCGGAACTCGGCTGGAAGGCCACCTGTTCCGCGATCCGCAAGATTCAGGGCGTAACCGGTTTTGTCGGAACTCCGAGCGGTGTCCGTCCCCAGCCGATCACTCCCGATGAAGCCCGTGCCATTCTCCAGAAGGCCGGCGAAATCAAGGGCGATAAATCCACCCGGATGAAACAATCCTTCTCCATCGGAGAGCAGGTCAAGATCATTGACGGCCCGTTCGATTCCTTTACCGGTTCAATTGTAGAAGTCAACATGGAGCGCAGCAAGCTTCGCGTGATGGTCGGCATTTTCGGCCGTTCTACTCCCGTCGAGGTCGATCTGCTTCAAGTGGAAAAAATATAGAATGCATGTAACGCGCGCTTTGCGGACTCGCAGGGCGCTTCGTTCTTACATAGAAGAAAGCTGCGTGCAGTTTTCTTCATTGGGAGGGGTGAAGTGTTACTTCAATACCCCGATATCACCAAATAGGAGAACCTTATGGCAAAGAAAAAGATCACTGCTCTGATCAAACTGCAGTGCCCTGCGGGAAAAGCGACACCAGCTCCCCCCGTCGGTCCGGCGCTTGGTCCCCACGGAGTCAGTGCTCCCCAATTCGTGGTTCAGTTCAATGAACGCACGAAAAACATGGAACCGGGATTGATTATTCCGGCTGTAATCACCGTCTATTCTGACAAGACCTTCACTTTTATCCTGAAGACGCCGCCTGCCTCCGTGCTCATCAAAAAGGCGTGTAACCTGACAAAGGCTTCTGCCAATGCGGCTACGACAAAGGTTGCGGTTCTTTCCAAGGCAAAGCTTGAAGAAATTGCCAAGATTAAAATGCCCGACATCAACGCAAATGATCTCGAAGCTGCAAAAAAAATCATTGCCGGTACTGCTCGCAGTATGGGCGTAGAAGTGGAGCGATAATATGAAACACGGAAAAAAATATCGCGAAGCCGTAAAGAAATATGATTCCACCCAGGTTTTCGACCTTCCGAAGGCGATTGACCTGGTCAAGCAGCTCAAGTTTGCAAAGTTTGACGAAACCGTCGAAGTGCACGTCAGCCTGAAGCTGGGCAAGAGCCAGTCCGTGCGCGACACCGTCGTTCTGCCGTTCCAGTTTCGCGAAGAGAAGAAAGTCATCGTTTTCTGTAAAGAAGACCGTGTGGCTGAAGCTCTTGCTGCCGGAGCCACCTATGCCGGTTCTGACGAGTACATCGAAAAAGTAAAGGGCGGCTGGCTTGAATTCGATATCGCGGTTGCGACGCCCGATATGATGAAAGACGTCGGTAGGCTCGGTATGGTTCTCGGACGCAAGGGTTTAATGCCCAATCCGAAGACCGGTACCGTAACCAACGATATCAGCTCCGCGATCAATGAACTGAAAAAGGGACGAATCGAGTTCCGCGCCGACAAAACGGGTGTAATCCATCTTGCAGTCGGTAAAGTCTCGATGGACGCCCCGAAAATTGTTGATAACATCAATGCATTCCTGCTGGAAATGGCCCGTAAGAAACCCTCCGACGCAAAGGCTGACTTCGTTCAGTCCGTATCGGTAAGTTCAACCATGGGACCCGGCGTGTGGGTGTCTTATAAGGCAGGTGAGTAATTATGGCCATTAAAGCAAAAAAACTGCAGGCGACCAAGATTGCTGCTATCGCTGACATCAAGACCCGTTTTGAGTCGGTATCCGACTACATTTTCACCGAATACCGCGGATTGACCGTTGCGCAGATTACCGCGCTTCGCCGTCTTCTCCGCGAAAAGGGATGTACCTACAAGGTTGTGAAGAACAATTTCGCGCGCATCGCGTTCGAGGAAATGAAGGCAGCAAACGTTTCGAGCTACCTGATGGGACCAACCGCCGTGGCTCTTGCCGGCGAAGAATCCAACACGGTTGCGAAAATCCTTTTCGACTTTTCGAAAGATGCTCCCGCTCTTGTCATCAAGGGTGGATTGATCGGCGGCGAAATCTATGATTCAGCCAAGATCGCGGCCTTCTCGAAACTGCCGGGAAAGAAAGAACTTATTTCCATGCTTATGTCTGTGATGAACGCGACGACCTCAAAGCTCGCGCGCACGCTCCAGGCAGTTGCGGACCAGAAAGCGGAAGCTTAAATTTATCATGGTTCAGGCTTCATTAAGCTGTCGTCCTGGCCATGCAAAATAAAGAACAGACGCCGTTTCGTATGAGACAGCTACTGTTGCGTGAAGATGAAACTTTTTAGTTTTTTCCCACGATAAATATTCCTTTAAGGAGAAGATAATATGGCAGCTTTGACAAATGACCAGATTCTTGATGCAATCGCGGCGATGACCGTTCTTGAGGTTTCCGAGCTCGTAAAGGCTATGGAAGAAAAGTTCGGCGTAACAGCAGCGGCACCCGTAGCGGCAGCAGGCGGCGGAGCGGCAGCAGCCGTAGTTGAAGAACAGACTGAATTCACCGTTACCCTCAAGGGACTTTCCGCGGATGACAAGAAAATCTCCGTTATCAAGGAAGTTCGCTCGGTTACCGGTCTTGGACTCAAGGAAGCAAAGGACCTCGTAGAAGGCGCTCCCAAGGTTCTCAAAGAAAATATTTCCAAAGATGAAGCAGCCAAGATCAAAGACTCCGTCACCGCAGCCGGCGGCGTGGTAGAGGTTGCCTGATTTTCAGCTTTCCCCGGTTTTTGACCGGGGAAGTTGTGGGGCCTGCCTGACGGCGGGTCCCTACTAAATCTGAATTTTCTCAAATGGTTCCTGTTAATTTTACAGGAACCTTTTGTAGTATATTGGTAAGTGCGAAATAGCCTCACAAGGGTACGTTTGCAATTACTTCGAGTTTTAAACGTTTTAGGAGGTGTGGGATGTTCGCAAGAAATCAGGCGATCAACCGTCAGTATATTGGTAAAAATATCCGTAATTTTATGGAGTTGCCCGACCTCATCGATATACAACTTTCATCATACGAGAAATTTCTTCAGCGCGACAAGGCAAGCCTTGAGTCGACGTCCGAAGAAATCGGAATGGAAGATGTATTTCATTCAACATTCCCGATAGAAAGTCCGAATGGTGAAATGCTTCTCGAGTATGAATTCTATGAACTGGATGAACAGAATATCAAATTTTCCGAGCTTGAGTGCAAGCAGAAAAGTTTGACATACGCCGTGCCCCTGAAGGCGCGAATTAACTTGATATTTCAGCAGACGGGCGAAATCCGTCAAAAAGATATTTATATGGGCGACATTCCGCTCATGACAGACCGCGGTACCTTCATCATCAACGGCGCCGAGCGCGTCGTCGTTTCGCAGATTCACCGTTCTCCCGGTGTCATCTTTTCCCACGAAAAGGGCATCTATTCAAGCCGTATCATTCCATATCGCGGATCATGGCTCGAGTTCGAGATCGACCAGAAAAAAGAACTGGTTTACGCCAAAATCGACCGCAAGAAACGTATCTTGGGATCTCTCTTTCTCCGCGCCCTCGGCTTTGAAACCCGTGAAGAAATTATCCGTTGCTTTTATAAGACAGAGACTGTTTCGGTATCCCAGGATCGCACGATCCGCGACAAACTGATCGGCAAGGTACTGGCTTCCGCGGTGTATATCACCGGCGAAGACGGCGAACAGAAAAAGCTGTACCGCGCGGGCGAGAAAATGCATCCCCATAATATTGATGAACTCGGTCTTACCAAGGTAACCGAGATTACCGTCATCGACTTCCTCGCGGAAGGTTCTCTCAATTCACCGATGATCATCAACTGCTTTGAACGCGAAGAAATTCGTTATTCCGGCAAGGACTCCGAGAGCGATGAACCGACCAAGGAAGACGCACTGTCCGCCGTTTACTCGGTTCTCATGCCCGGAGAGCCCATCACCGTCGAATCGGCGGAGAAAGATCTCGTCTCGATGTTCTTCTCTCCCCGCCGCTACGATCTCGGCCGCGTTGGCCGCTACAAGCTGAACAAGAAATTCGATTATTCGGATCCTGTATCCGACTTTACCCTCGTAAAGCAGGATGTCATCTCCACGATGAAATACCTGATCAAGGTGTATGTCGGCGACGAATCCATCGATGATATCGATCATCTCGGAAACCGCCGCATCAGGTCAGTCGGCGAACTCATGACCAATACGCTCAAGACCGCATTCTCGCGGATGGAGCGCATCGCGAAGGAACGCATGAGCCTGAAGGAAACCGAGACAATCAAACCCCAGGACCTCATCTCGATCAAGCCGATTGTGGCCGCGATCAAGGAATTCTTCGGTTCGAGCCAGCTTTCCCAGTTCATGGATCAGGTTAATCCCCTGGCCGAACTTACCCACAAACGCCGTTTGAACGCGCTTGGACCCGGAGGTCTCTCGCGTGACCGCGCCGGTTTCGAAGTCCGCGATGTTCACTATACCCATTACGGACGCATGTGCCCGATTGAAACCCCGGAAGGTCCGAATATCGGTCTTATCGTTTCTCTCGCGAACTATACCCGCGTCAATGATTACGGTTTCCTCGAAGCGCCATATGTAAAACTGGTAAACGGAGTTGCAACACACGAGATAGAATATCTCTCGGCCATGGACGAGGACAAGTTCTACATCGCGCAGGCTTCAACCTCCATGGATGAGAAGGGTGTTTTCCATGCGGACCAGATTTCCTGCCGCCGCCATGGTGACTACACTACCCGTACTCCGAAAGAAGTTCAGTACATGGACGTTTCGCCGAAACAGATTATCTCCGTTTCAGCCTCGTTGATTCCATTCCTGGAACACGATGACGCGAACCGCGCGCTCATGGGCTCGAACATGCAGCGTCAGGCTGTACCTCTCGTATTCCCGGAACCGCCGCGTGTGGGAACCGGTATGGAAGCAAAATGCGCGTATGACTCCGGTGTTCTCGTAAAGGCGCACCGCGCGGGCACAATCGAATTCGTTTCCGCCGACAAGATCGTCATTATTCCCTCGAACGTAAAGGATACTTCCATCCGCGATGAATATCCGCTCCTCAAATACCAGAGAACCAACCAGGACACCTGCTATCACCAGAGACCAGTCGTGCTCCCGGGCCAGAAAGTCGAGAAGGGCACGCCGCTCGCAGACGGACCGGCAACCTATCACGGCGAGCTCGCGCTCGGCCGCAATATCCTGGTAGGCTTCGTTCCCTGGAACGGCTACAACTATGAAGACGCCATCCTCATTTCCCAGCGCGTCGTAAAAGAAGACATGTTCACTTCCATCCATATCAAGGAATTCGTCACCGAAGTCCGCGAGACAAAGCTCGGACCCGAAAAACTGACCCGCGATATTCCGAACACCAGCGAGAAAAGCCTGGACAATCTCGACGGCGAGGGTATTATCCGCATCGGCGCAAAGGTCCGTTCCGGCGATATCCTCATCGGTAAGGTCACTCCTAAGAGCGAAACCGAAACCACGCCCGAGTTCAAGCTTCTCAATTCGATATTCGGTGAAAAAGCCAAGGAAGTCCGCGACTCCTCTCTCCGTGTTCCCCACGGGGTCGAAGGCACCATCATCGACGTTCAGCGTCTCAAGCGTTCCGAGGGCGATGATCTCAACCCCGGCGTCGATGAAGTGGTGAAAGTTCTTATTGCCACCAAGCGCAAACTGCGCGAAGGTGACAAGATGGCGGGACGCCACGGTAATAAAGGTATTGTCGCCAGAATTCTTCCCGAAGAAGATATGCCCTACATGGATGACGGGACTCCTCTCGATATATGCCTCAATCCGCTCGGTGTTCCTTCCCGAATGAATATCGGTCAGATCATGGAATCGGAACTCGGACTCGCGGGCAAGTACCTGAACGAATGGTATGAATCTCCAGTATTCCAGTCTCCCTCGAACGAGCAGATCGAGAATAAGCTGACGGAAGCCGGATTCCCGACCAACGCGAAGGTTACTCTCCGCGACGGACGAACCGGCGTGCCCTTCGATAATCCCGTTTTCGTCGGCGTTATCTACTTCCTTAAGCTCCATCATCTTGTTGACGATAAAATGCATGCCCGTTCAACCGGACCGTACTCCCTCGTTACCCAGCAGCCCCTCGGCGGTAAAGCCCAGTTCGGCGGACAGCGTCTCGGTGAAATGGAAGTGTGGGCCCTCGAAGCATACGGAGCGGCGAATACCCTTCAGGAACTCCTGACCATCAAGTCGGACGACATGAACGGACGCTCCAAGATTTATGAGTCCATCGTCAAAGGCGAGCCTTCGACGGCAGCCGGCGTACCCGAGTCCTTCAACGTTCTCGTGCAGGAACTCCGCGGTCTCGCGCTCGACTTCACGATTTTTGATGCCAAGGGAAAACAGATTCCGCTCACCGAACGAGATGAGGAACTTATTGCCAAGGCCGGTTCGAACTTCTAGACCCCGATCTACGCGGTCTATTACATAAGCTTAGTGGAGAATTGGTGTCCAGCACCATTTCTCCAAGAGAACCGGTCTACCGGCCGGTTCTCGGAGGTACCCACGAAATGAGAGATATACAGGATTTTGACAGCTTGATGATAAAACTTGCCTCCCCCGAGACCATCCGTGCATGGTCATACGGCGAGGTGAAGAAGCCTGAAACAATCAATTATCGTACGCTCCGCCCCGAGAAAGACGGACTCTTCTGCGAACGCATTTTCGGTACTACCAAGGAATGGGAATGTTATTGCGGTAAATTCAAGTCTATCCGCTATAAAGGCGTTATCTGCGACCGCTGCGGTGTCGAAGTTACTCATTTTAAAGTCCGCCGCGAGCGTATGGGCCATATCGAGCTTGCCGCTCCCGTATCCCATATCTGGTACTACCGTTCCGTCCCGAGCCGGATGGGCCTTCTGCTTGATCTTCAGGTGGCGGCGCTTCGTTCCATTCTCTACTATGAAAAATATATCGTCATCGACGCGGGCGACACCGATCTGAAGAAAAACCAGCTTTTGACCGAGGAAGAATACCATGAGGCACAGGAACGCTACGGCGGATCTTTTACGGCCGGTATGGGCGCCGAAGCGATCAAAACACTGCTCGAAAACCTTAATCTTGATGAACTTGCCGCGGAACTCCGCGCAAAGATGATAGAAAAAGGCGCGAAGAGCGACAAGCGCCTCCTCAAACGCATCGAAATAGTTGAAAATTTCCGCGCCTCGACCAACAGGGCATCCTGGATGATTCTCGACGTCGTTCCGGTCATTCCGCCGGAGCTCCGCCCTATGGTCCAGCTGGACGGCGGACGTTTCGCGACTAGCGATCTCAATGATCTGTACCGCCGCGTAATCAACCGCAATAACCGCCTCAAGCGCCTCATGGGCCTCAATGCCCCCGATATCATTATCCGGAACGAGAAACGCATGCTTCAGGAAGCGGTTGACGCCTTGTTCGACAATTCCAAGCGCAAACGAGTCATCAAGGGCGCGTCAAACCGTCCGCTCAAATCCATTTCAGACATGCTCAAGGGAAAGCAGGGCCGTTTCCGGCAGAACCTTCTCGGCAAGCGCGTTGACTATTCCGGACGTTCGGTAATCGTCGTCGGTCCCGAGCTCAAGCTCTGGCAGTGCGGTCTTCCGACCAAAATGGCTCTCGAGCTCTTCAAGCCCTTTATCATGAAAAAGCTCGTCGACAAGGACGTGGTGTACAACATCAAGAAGGCCAAACTTCTCGTCGAGCAGGAATCCCCCGAAGTATTCTCCATCCTTGACGAAGTGGTCCGTGAGCACCCAGTTATGCTGAACCGCGCGCCGACCCTCCATCGCCTTGGCATCCAGGCTTTCGAGCCCGTACTCGTTGACGGAAAAGCCATCCGCCTGCATCCCCTCGTATGCAAGGCGTTCAACGCCGACTTCGACGGTGACCAGATGGCCGTTCACGTGCCGCTTACCCAGGCCGCCCAGATGGAATGCTGGACTCTCATGCTCTCTACCCGAAATCTCCTCGATCCCGCGAACGGCAAGTCCATCGTGTATCCTTCGCAGGATATGGTTCTTGGTCTCTATTATCTGACCAAAATCAAGCCGAGCGGAAACGGGACCGGCCACCGCTTTACCGACGTAAACGAAGTGATGATGGCCGCCGAAAACGGTCTTCTCAGCTGGCAGTCCCTCATCAAGGTGACCTACCGCGGACAGCTCGTCGAGACGACTCCGGGACGCCTTATCCTCAATGAAGAACTGCCCGAAGGCGTACCGTTCACCAATACGACCATGGACGACAAGCAGATCCGCAAGCTTATCGAAAAGGTTCACAAGGAAAGCGGCCCCTGGCTCACCGTGCAGATGCTCGACATCCTCAAGGCGACCGGCTACAAATACGCGACATTCTTCGGCGCCACGCTGAGTATGGATGATATCCTCGTTCCTCCCGAGAAGCCTGAAATGATCAATAAGGCCAACAAGGAAGTCGAGGCAATCCAAAAGCAGTATCAGCAGGGTCATATTACCCAGGATGAGCGCTATAACCGCGTAGTTGAAGTGTGGTCCAAGACCAATGAAGACCTGACCAATATAATGATGAAAACCCTCGAAGTTAACAAAGAGGGTTTCAACACTATCTATATGATGGCAATATCCGGTGCCCGCGGCAGCCGCAACCAGATCCGCCAGCTCGCGGGTATGCGCGGTCTTATGGCAAAGCCGAACGGGGACATTATCGAACTTCCGATCCGCTCGAACTTCAAGGAAGGCCTGACCGTTATCGAATTCTTCATCTCCACCAACGGTGCCCGAAAAGGTCTCGCCGATACGGCTCTTAAAACCGCCGATGCCGGTTACCTTACCCGCCGCCTTGTCGATATTGCCCAGGACGTTGTCGTGAACGACGAGGACTGCGGCACCATCAACGGAATTGAATACTCTGCAATCAAGGAGGGCGACGAAATCATCGAAGCCCTTCGCGACCGCATCACCGGCCGCTATACCCTGGAACGCGTCCAGCATCCTATCACCCGTGACGTCATCATTGACGTGAACGAATTTATCACCGATGAACTCGCCTCGGAAATTGAAGATGCAGGCGTCGAGACGGTAAAGCTCCGAACGGTTCTGACCTGCGAAGCAAAACACGGCGTATGCGTAAAATGCTATGGAAGAAACCTTGCACACAACAAGATTATCGAAATCGGCGAGGCGGTCGGTATTATCGCCGCACAGTCAATCGGTCAGCCTGGAACGCAGCTTACCATGCGTACCTTCCATGTCGGTGGTACAGCTACCAAGATCAGCGAGGAAAACCGTATTCTTCTCAAATTCCCCGTCATTATCAAGGATATCGCGGGTACCCACGTTGTGCTGGATCACGGTAACTGGCTCTTCACCCGTAAAGGTTCTCTCACCGTCAATAAAGTTGTCCGCGAATATGTGCTCGAAAAGGGTGACAAGATGGTTGTCCAGGACGGACACCGCATCATAAAGGGCGAAGTTCTCTATACCCACGGCGGTAAAGAGGTTCTCGCTTCGGACATTGCCTATGTTGCCGTCCGGGACAACAATATCTACCTTGTCAGCCAGGATCAGAAAATAGAGATCAGAAACGGTTCTGAAATTGTCATCAAGGTTGGTGACTATGTTGCCGCACACCAGACGATTGCGACCTTCGATCCGTTCTCCGAGCCGATTCTCTGCGAATATAACGGTTACGTCCATTTTGAGGACATTATTCCCGGTTCAACTCTCAACGAGGAACTCGATGAAGAAACCGGTAAAATTGAAAAGCGCATCAATGAATTCCAGCTTGAGACCAAACAGCCCCGCATCCTCATCACCGATGAATCGGGAAATACCATTGGTTCATACTATCTTCCTGGAGGAGCGTATCTTCTGGTCGAAGATAAAGCCCCCATCAAGGCCGGTAGCACCATCGCGAAGATGCTCAAGGAATCTGCCAAAACAAAGGATATCACCGGAGGTCTCCCCCGTGTTTCCGAGCTTTTCGAAGCCCGCAAGCCGAAATCCCCCGCCGTTCTGGCCCAGATCTCGGGTACCGTTTCCTTCAAGGGTATTCTCAAGGGAAAACGCGTCCTGATCGTACGCGATCAGTACACCAAGGACTTCAAGCATCTGGTACCGATGAGCAAGCGTCTTCTCGTCCGCGACGGGGATACCGTCGAATCCGGCGAGCAGCTTTGCGACGGCGCCTTGAATCCGCATGATATTCTCGCAATATCGGGTGAAAACGCCCTCCAGAACTACCTGATGGACGAAATCCAGCAGGTATACCGCCTTCAGGGTGTAGCCATCAATGACAAGCACATCGGCGTTATCGTCCGCCAGATGCTCCGGAAGATCGAAATCGTTGCCGTAGGCGACACCCGTTTTATCTACGGTCAGCAGGTGGACAAATACAAGTTCCACGAGGAAAACAGTCGGGTAATGAATGAGGGCGGACAACCTGCCATTGCACGACCCCTTTTCCAGGGTATCACCAAGGCGTCGCTCAATATCGATTCCTTTATATCGGCGGCATCTTTCCAAGAAACAACCCGCGTTCTCACGAATGCGGCCATTGCGGGAGCGAGCGACAGTCTCCGCGGACTGAAAGAAAACGTCATTATCGGCCATCTTATTCCTGCCGGTACCGGAATCAAGCAGTACCGCAACGTCAAGCTCTTTGACAAGGAAAAAGGCGATCTCGACCTCCAGATGCATGAAATCCTGGAACGCCGCAAGCTTGAAAAAGCGACCGAAACAATCGACGACGATTCCGACTACGAGCCCGAAGAAAACGACTAGAACACCCGAACCCCATTGGAGAATTGGCCTCAGCCAATTCTCCAGGAGAAAACCGCAAAGCGGTTTTCTCCATTGACACTGGAAGGTGCTACCCTGTAATATGGGTAGCACACAACTCAAGAAAACATCCGGCGTGCTGGTCGGATCAAAATAGGAGAAAAGGCAGATGCCTACAATTAACCAACTTATAAAACAGGGTCGCAAGGCTGTTGTAACCGGTACCAAAAGTCCGGCTCTTCAGGCTTGTCCACAAAGACGCGGTGTCTGTACTCGCGTTATGACTGTTACGCCCAAGAAACCGAACTCTGCCCTCCGAAAGGTAGCTCGCGTTCGATTAAGTAATGGAATCGAAGTTACTGCCTATATTCCCGGTATTGGTCACAATCTCCAGGAACATTCTGTAGTACTTATCCGCGGCGGACGCGTAAAGGATCTTCCTGGTGTTCGCTACCACATTATCCGCGGTACGAAAGATACTCTCGGTGTAACAGACCGTAAACGAAGCCGTTCAAAATACGGCGCCAAGCGGCCGAAGGCTTAAGGAGACGATAAAATGGGAAGAAAAAACAAATCAATCGACAGGCCTATTGCTCCTGACGCAAAATACCATAGCATCGTTGTTTCAAAATTTGTCTGCCGCATGATGCTTTGTGGACAGAAAGCAACAAGCATGGGAATCATCTATGACGCAATGGAAAAGATGAAGGCAAAAACCGACAAAGAACCGCTGGAGGTATTTCTGAAAGCGCTTGATAACGTAAAGCCAATGGTGGAAGTTAAATCCCGCCGCGTTGGCGGAGCGACCTATCAGGTTCCGATCGATATTCGTGAAGCACGCCGTGAAGCTCTGGGAATGCGCTGGATCATAAAAGCAGCTCGTGCCCGCAGCGGTCATGAAATGTCTGAACGGCTTGCGGCCGAACTTGTCGACGCGTTCAACAATACCGGTTCTGCCTACAAAAAGAAAGAAGACACCCACAAGATGGCAGATGCCAATAAAGCATTCGCTCATTACAGATGGTAGTTCTGAAAAGACAGTAAACGGTCTTTTTATTCAGAAAACCTCCTTAATCGGAGGTTTTTTTTTGTTAAAAGGTCAAAGAAGGCTGTCCGAAAGGGTTCGGCACTTGATTAAATTCTTTTAACAGTGTATAAATTGTTCTATATTGAAGCAGCTGCCCAAAGCGGGTGTTTCGGTGTTCTTTGAGAGTCCAGGGCGTAACCGTAAAACCGAAGAGAAATCTTCTGGAAGGATTGCGCAGCCCTTGATGTCGGTATTCAGACGCCGTTGGCGTTTTTGAAGATATAAACAGGTATCAGGGGAGAATGGATCGGGTTGATTCATATTTTCGGCAGGCGGTAAGCGTGTCCGGAATGCGAAGAACTCCCGTGGAGGCTTTTCTTCGAAAAGTCTCCAGGCTCTTTTGGATACCAAACCAGTCATCAAACAAGTGAAAGTTTTGATGATGATCAGGTGGTACCGGCCAAAATCGTTCGAATAATTATGAACGGTTTAGTCACTAATTACACACATAAGGTTTCCTTGCGTGTGTACCTATCTGGTTTATCATAAATCCTCCACATTTTGCTGATCTGAGAATTCTTGTAATTCTCTAGGATTTTTCGCGCGTTCGGGTATAAATGCAATGCTTGTATAAGCTTGTGTATTATTTATAATGCGAGAAATATTTTTATTACTTGCCTATAATCTTTCAGGAGGATCAAATGGCAAAGGAAAAGTTCGAAAGAACGAAACCTCACATGAACGTTGGTACCATCGGTCACGTTGACCATGGTAAGACCACTCTTTCTGCAGCAATCACGATGCATTGTGCGAAAAAGTACGGTGACAAGGCTCTCAAGTATGATGACATTGACAATGCGCCGGAAGAGAAAGCGCGCGGTATTACCATTAATACCCGTCATATGGAGTATCAGTCAGACAAACGTCACTATGCGCACATTGACTGTCCCGGACATGCCGATTATATCAAAAATATGATCACCGGTGCTGCCCAGATGGACGGAGCTATTGTTGTAGTTTCCGCTCCTGACTCTGTAATGCCCCAGACGCGCGAGCACATTCTGCTTGCACGCCAGGTAGGTGTTCCTTCTATCGTTGTTTTCCTTAACAAGATCGATCTTCTTGACGATCCGGACCTTATGGAACTGGTAGAAGAAGAAGTACGCGATGTTGTCGCCTACTACGGTTTTCCCCGTGAAACACCGATCATCAAGGGTTCTGCATTCAAGGCTATGGCTGACGGTGCGAGCGCTGAAGATACCAAGTGTATCGATGAGCTTCTGGACACCATGGATTCATATTTCAAGGATCCCGAACGCGCAATGGACAAGCCTTTCCTGATGCCTATCGAAGACATCTTCACGATTTCTGGTCGCGGTACTGTAGTAACCGGTCGTATCGAGCGCGGTGTTATCAATATCAACGAAGAAATTGAAATTGTCGGTATCAAACCGACGAGAAAGACGGTTGTAACCGGTATCGAAATGTTCAATAAACTTCTCGATTCGGGTATGGCAGGTGATAACGTAGGTCTTCTTCTTCGCGGTGTTGATAAAAAAGACGTTGAACGCGGTCAGGTTCTTGCAAAGACCGGTTCAATGACTCCTCATACCAAGTTCGAAGCCCAGATTTATGTTCTTTCCAAGGAAGAGGGTGGCCGTCACAGCCCGTTCTTCTCCGGTTATCGCCCTCAGTTCTATTTCCGCACCACTGATATTACCGGCACAATCACGCTTCCTGAAGGAATCGACATGATCAAGCCTGGCGACAACACCAAGATCATCGGTGAACTGATTCACCCGATCGCGATGGAAAAAGGACTTAAGCTGGCTGTTCGCGAAGGCGGACGCACCGTTGCTTCAGGTCAGGTTATTACAATTATTGAATAGTTTTTGAACAGTTGGCAATCAGGAGAAGTCGTTAGGCTTCTCTTGCGGGGTTCGGGTAACCGGCCCCGCATTGTATCTGTCTGGAGGAAAAATGGCTAAGGAAAAAATTCGCGTAAGACTTCGCGGATTCGATGTTGAATTGATTGACCAGAGCGCTAAGGCAATTGTGCAGACGGTACAGAAAGCAGGAGCGAAGGTCTCGGGACCGATCCCTCTTCCTACCCGGATTAACAAGGTAACTGTGCTTCGTTCTCCTCATGTAAACAAAAAATCGCGTGAGCAGTTTGAAATGCGAACACATAAACGTCTTATTGATATTATTGAACCTACAGCAGAAGTGATGGATTCGCTCATGAAACTTGAACTTCCCGCTGGCGTTGATGTAGAGATTAAACAGTAGTTTTTTTTGGTAGACGGTCCCATGGATCAAGGGATAACGTACCACGAGGAGTGTATTCAGAATGATAGGTCTGATGGCAACAAAAGTCGGCATGACGCAGGTTTTCGATGAAAGCGGTAATTTGATACCAGTTACCGTGATCCGAGTCGAACCCAACACAGTTGTGTCGCTGAAAAAAGAAGAGACTTTCGGCTATGACGCCGTAGTGCTTGGTCTTGACGATCTCAAGGCTTCCCGCACTACCAAACCATACGCTGGTCAGTTTCCGGAAGGGATTGCCCCCAAAAGGCATCTCAAAGAATTTCGCGATTTTGAAGGCGAAGTAGCTGTGGGTGATTTGCTGGGCCTTGAGCTCTTCGAGTCAACCAGATTCCTTGACGTAACCGCGACCTCCAAAGGTAAGGGTTTCCAGGGAGTTATGAAGCGCTGGGGTTTTCATGGTGGACGTGCATCGCACGGTTCCAAGTTTCATCGTGAAGCTGGCGGTACTGGTAACAGTACGACTCCAGGACATTGTTTCAAGAACATTAAGATGGCTGGTCGGATGGGTCGAGAACGCGTAACAGTTCAAAATCTTAAGATACAGAAAATTGATCTTGAGATGAAGGTTGTGATGGTTCGCGGGTCTGTTCCCGGGAATAAGGACTGTACGCTGGTCATCAAGTCCGCAGTCAAGAAAGAAATGTAACGACAGGAGAAGACGATGGAAAAGAAAGTCTATTCGGTCGATGGCAAGGAACTGAGGACAATCAATCTCGATGATAACGTATTTGGCCTGCCGGTCAATGAAGACGTGATCTACTACGCCATCAACAATGAATTAGCGAATCTGCGCGTCGGTACAGCTTGTACGAAAACTCGTGCTGAGGTCCATGGCTCCAATGCCAAACCGTACAAGCAAAAGGGAACGGGACGTGCCCGCCGCGGTGATAAGAAGTCTCCAATTCTTGTCGGTGGCGGTATCATATTCGGACCCCGGCCGCGTGATTATAGTTTTGCTTTACCGAAAAAAGTAAAGCGCCTTGCGATGAAGTCGATCTTGAGCCTCAAGGCACAGGATGACCGGCTTACTTTAATTGAAGATTTTACCGTTGAAAGCGGCAAGACAAAAGACCTGATTAAAATCCTGAGCAATTTTGTAACGGATGAACGCACTGTCATCATACTGAAAGATGACGACGCGAGAATCAAGTTGGCCGGACGCAATATTCCGACCGTGTCCTTTCTTTCGTACAACAGACTTCGCGCACATGACCTTTTCTACGGACGAAAAGTAATTATGCTTGAATCTGCCGCGAAGAACCTGGCTGGTTTTTATGGTACTGAAGAGGAGGCGGGAAAATGACGTTTGAACAAATCCTCATTGAGCCTGTTTTATCCGAAAAATCGAATGCACTGCGCGAACAGGGAAAATATGTTTTCAAGGTTGACCCTTCAGCTAGTAAGATCGAAATTAAGGAAGCGGTACGCAAACTTTTCAATGTAAAAGTGATTGATTGTACCGTTATGAATGTATTTGGAAAGATGAAGCGGGTGCGTTCTCGCGCCGGTAGAACTTCCAGCTGGAAAAAAGCCATAGTACGGCTTGCGCCCGGTGAAACAATCAAGGTGTTTGAAGGCGTTTGAGACGCTTTCAATTCCGCGTTAAAGAAGGGGAAACCAAATGGCTCTTAAAGTATATAAGCCTAACACGCCGGGAACCAGAACACGCATTGACCTCATTCGAGATGAAATTACAGCGGATAGGCCCCAAAAGAGCCTGACCAAAGGTAAATCTCAGCATGGTGGTCGCGGTGCTGGCGGCCGGATTGCGGTTCGTCATCAGGGTGGTGGCCATAAGCAAAAATATCGCGATATTGATTTTAAGCGAAACAAGTATGGTATTCCTGGTACTGTAAAGACCATCGAATACGATCCTAACCGCAGTGCCAATATTGCTCTTGTATTTTATGCTGACGGCGACAAGCGGTATATCATCGCACCCAAGGGACTTACCGTAGGCCGTAAAATAGTTAGCGGAGACAACGTAACACTTGATCTTGCTAACGCTCTTCCGTTGGAAGCAATTCCGGTAGGATTTACTGTTCATAATATCGAGCTTACCCTCGGCAAGGGCGGCCAGATGGCCCGTTCCGCCGGAGCAAGCGCGCTTATCGCGGCAAAAGAAGGCGAATACGTAACCGTAAAGCTTCCTTCAGGCGAATTGCGGTTAGTGAATAAAAGATGCTATGCAACAATCGGTGAAGTAGGAAACGGCGACCATATGAACACCAGCCTTGGTAAGGCAGGCCGTTCACGATGGCGAGGTATCAGACCAACCGTTCGCGGTATGGCCATGAACCCGGTTGACCATCCTCTCGGTGGTGGTGAAGGCCGTGGTAAAGGACGTAACCCTGTTACTCCTTGGGGACAGCCCTGTCGTGGTTATAAGACCCGTAACAAACGGAAAGTTTCGGACAAGTTTATTGTCTCGAGACGTAAGTAGGGAGCATAACCATGTCAAGATCTGTTAAAAAAGGACCCTTCATCGAGAAGAGTCTTTACAAGAAAGTAATTGAGATGAACAAGGCGACTGACAGGAAGATGATAAAATCATATTCACGTTGCTCGACTATTATCCCTGAAATGGTAGGTAATACCATCTCTGTTTATAATGGCAAATCCTGGATTCCGGTTTATATAACCGAAAACCTCGTCGGTCATAAACTTGGTGAATTCTCGCCGACCCGCATCTTTCGCGGTCACGCAGGTTCAGACAAGAAAACAGGTAAATAAATAGGTGGATATGATGGCTGATAAAAGCGGATATATAGCCACTACAAAGTTCCTCATTGCATCGCCTACCAAGGTTCGGCCTGTGGCGAATGTAGTGAAGCTTAAATCTTATTCCGAGGCAATGGCTATTCTCGAGAACATGCCCCATAAGGGTGCGCGTCTCCTGTCAAAGACTATGAAATCAGCAGCTGCAAATGCGCTGAACCGGAATAAAAAGCTCGATGAAGATATGCTTTTCGTCAAGGAAATCCGTATCGACGAAGGCCCGCGCCTCAAGAGATTGTGGTGTCGCGGTCGAGGTCGTGCAGATATGCTCATGAAGCGAATGTGTCATATTACCGTCATCGTAGATGAAAAGGCGGGGGAATAAAGTGGGACAAAAAGTAAATCCAATCGGACTACGGCTTGGAATCAACAAAACCTGGTTTTCTCGCTGGTATGCGGATCCTCGCGAATACGCTGACCTTCTTCATGAGGATCTCAAGATCCGCAAGATGGTTCAGACTATGCCCGAGTGCAAGAACGCTGATATTGCAGAGATCGAGATCGTTCGACATCCGCAGCGGGTAACAATCGTTATCCACACTGCGCGTCCCGGTGTTATCATCGGGGTAAAGGGTGCCAACATTGAACAGATCGGTGCCGAGATTCAAAAATCCATCACCAAGAAAGTTCAGATCAAGATCAAGGAAATCAAGAGAGCGGAAACAAACGCGACGCTGGTTTCTCAGAATGTTGCCCGTCAGCTCATGAGCCGCGGTTCATTCCGCAAGGCTTTGAAGCAGGCAACTTCCGGCGCTATGAAAGCAGGTGCACAGGGTGTAAAAATCCGAGTTTCCGGACGCCTCGGCGGAGCAGAAATGTCCCGTACCGAAGAGCACAAGGAAGGACGGGTTCCCCTTCACACACTGCGTGCCGATATTGATTACGGATTCTCTGAAGCTCATACCACTTATGGAAAAATAGGTGTGAAGGTATGGGTTTACAACGGAATGTGTTATGGCCACGAACAGAAAGAGGATGCCGGTGCACTCCTCAAGAAACAGCGTCGTGATCGTCCTGAACGCGGTGAAAGATCAGAGCGTGGTGAACGCTTTGAACGATCAGACCGTTCTGAACGGCCAGCCCCCGCTGGAAGGAGTTAAGGTATGGCTCTTAGCCCTAAGCGCGTAAAATATCGAAAGGTCCAGCGAGGTCGAGTAAAAGGCAATGCAACCAGAGGAAATAATATTGACTTTGGTGATTTCGCTCTTGTCTCCCTCGAGCCCTTTTGGTTGACAAATCGTCAGCTTGAAGCTGCCCGAGTTGCCTTGAACCGCAAGGTCAAGCGCGGCGGTAAACTGTGGGTTCGTGTATTTCCTGACAAGCCGTATACAAAAAAACCGGCTGAAACCCGCATGGGTAAGGGAAAGGGAGCTCCGGAATACTGGGTAGCTGTTGTTAAGCCGGGTACAATTCTTTTTGAAATGGCCGGTATCGACAGAGAACTCGCTGCAGAGGCGATGCATCTTGCAGGAAGCAAGCTTCCTTTCAAGACCAAATTTGCAGAACGCAAGACTGAAGAATAAGGGAGGTTTAAGATGAAGAAAAAAACTGAATTGAAAAGCTTGTCTTTTGCCGAACTTGTGTCAAAACGTAACGAGCTCAACAAGAAGTATATGGATCTCCGTTTCCAGCTGGTAATCGGACATGTTGAAAATCCCCTCCAGAAGAGGATTACGCGTCGAGAAATTGCGACGCTGAATACTCTTATCCGGCAGCAAGAAATTGCCGGACAGGGAAATAAGTAGGAGCAGGCCCGTGGAAGAACAAGTTATCCAGACCAAGACCGGGAACCGCGAGTTAGTTGGAATAGTTACCAGCGACAAGATGGCGAAAACCATCGTTGTCCAGGTACATACCAAGAAACTTCACATACTTTATAAAAAGTACGTGTCTCGCAGTAAAAAATATAAGGCGCACGACGAAAAAAACGATGCTCACATCGGTGACACCGTTCGTATCGTTGAGTCACGGCCGATCAGCAAAGAAAAATGCTGGCGGCTTGTCGAGATTATCGCCCGGGCGAAGTGATCGAGGAGTATCATCATGATTCAGATGCAATCAAGATTGAATGTTGCCGATAACTCGGGCGCAAAGCTCGTGGAATGCATTAAGGTAATCGGCGGTTCCCACCGCCGGTACGCCAGTATCGGTGATATCATTGTTGTAGCTGTCAAGGATGCACTTCCGACATCTACAATAAAAAAGGGTTCTGTAGAAAAAGCCGTAATCGTGCGGATTTCTAAAGAATATCGTCGCCCTGATGGAACTTATATCCGCTTTGATGACAACGCATGCGTTATCATCGACGCTAATAAGAACCCAAAAGGCAAGCGTATTTTCGGACCTGTGGCCCGCGAGCTTCGTGATATGGATTACATGAAGATCGTATCTTTGGCTCCGGAAGTTCTGTAAGGAGATTGAGTAGATGGAAAAGAAATTCAAAATCCGGAAGGACGACACGGTTGAGATTATTGCCGGAAAAGACAAGGGAAAGCGCGGTAGCATAATTCGTGTTCTTCGGGACAAGGATCGTGTTCTCATAGCCGGTGCAAACCTTGTAAAGAAAGCAATGAAAAAGCGTAATCAGCAGGATCGCGGCGGAATCGTCGAGATTGAAGCTCCGATTCATGTTTCCAACGTAATGATCGTATGCAAAAAATGCGGTCCCGTTAAGGTTGGATACAAGATTGAAGGCGACAAGAAAACTCGAGTCTGCCGGAAATGTGGGGAAGCACTGTGAGTAATAAGTACGTACCTCGGCTTAAGAAAGTCTATCTAGAAAAATTCGCCCCCGAGCTCTTCAAAGAACTCGGATACAAGTCTGTTATGCAGACTCCCCGGCTTACGAAAATCGTAGTGAGCATGGGTGTTGGTGAAGCTCTCGCTAATAAGAAACTCCTTGATGCCGCAGCGACCGACCTGGGTCTTATCACAGGACAGAAAGCTGTAAAAACAAAAGCAAAAAAGAGTATAGCGAACTTCAAGCTTCGCCAGGGTAATGAAGTTGGCGTTATGGTAACGCTGCGCGGCGCAAAGATGTACGAGTTCTTCGACCGCTTTGTGAACGTTGCACTGCCACGCGTCAAGGATTTCCGCGGTATCAATCCTAACGGGTTTGATGGACACGGGAATTATTCACTCGGTATCACAGAACAGATAATTTTTCCGGAAATCGACTTTGACAAGATCGAACGCATTGCCGGTCTGAATATCAACGTGGTAACAACAGCCAAAACTGATCAGGAAGCGAAAGCACTCCTAGCTAAGTTTGGTATGCCCTTTAGGAAGTAAGTGAGGAGTTCATGGCTACAACAGCGATGATTAATAAGGCTAACCGCACCCCGAAATATTCCACCAGGAAGTATAATCGGTGCAGAGTGTGTGGTCGGCCGCGCGGATATCTTCGGAAGTACCAGATGTGTCGTATCTGTTTCCGTAAGTTGGCTAGTGAAGGTCTGATTCCAGGCGTTACTAAGTCGAGCTGGTAGTAGGGAGGATAATAAATGAGCGTTTCAGATCCCGTAGCAGATATGCTTACCAAGGTCCGGAATGCGGTAATGGCCCGCCATGAAAAGGTAGACATTCCCGCCTCCAAACTCAAGCTGGAAATCGTGAAGATCCTGAAAACCGAAGGGTTTATCAAGAACTTCAAGAAAGTGAACCAGGAAGGCCTTAATTGCATTCGTGTGTTTTTAAAATATGATGAAAAAAATACACCCGTTATACATGGTATTGAAAAGGTTTCAACGCCTGGCCGCCGTGTGTATTCAAGTTACAAAGACCTTCCCCGCGTATTTAACGGGTATGGTACACTTATCGTTTCAACATCTCTGGGAGTTACCACCGGTAAAAAAGCCCTTGAGAAACAAGTTGGCGGTGAGTTAATTTGCACCGTCTGGTAAAAGGAGGAAGTTATGTCAAGAATTGGAAAACTTCCCGTTGCTATTCCGGCGGGAGTAAAAGTCACTGTTACCGCAGATGCGTTTGCGGTAGAGGGACCGAAAGGAAAAATCTCCCAGACTTATGATCCTATCGTAGCGATCAAGGTTGACGGAAATACCGCGGTTGTAAGCCGCAATGAAGATTCCAAGAAGGGCCGTGCCTGTCACGGTCTTTACCGGAATCTGCTCAACAATATGGTTCAGGGTGTAAGCGCAGGCTTCACCAAAAGCCTTATTGTAAATGGTGTCGGATACCGTGCTGAAGTTCAGGGAAAACTCCTTGTACTCAATCTCGGCTATTCGAACGACTTTATCGCCGCTATTCCGGAAGGACTCGCGGTGACAGCCGATGCACAGGGCAAAATCACCATCGCCGGTATCCGCAAGGATCAGGTTGGCGAGTTTGCTTCTCAGGTTCGTAAACTTCGTAAGCCTGAACCCTACAAGGGTAAGGGTATTCGTTATGAAACCGAAGTTATCAAACGGAAAGTCGGAAAATCCGGCGTTAAATAAGGGTGATGCGATATGTTTATGAAACTTAATGATAAAGACAGAAAGAGACTCAAGAGAAAGGTTCATATCCGTAAACGAATTCATGGTACCACTGAGCGTCCCCGCATGACGGTTTCGCGCAGCAACAGCAATCTCGCTGTGCAGGTTATCAATGACGACACCGGATGTACGCTTGCCTCTGTTTCGACGCTGGAAAAAGATTTTGCCGCCCTTGGCCACAATACTGCCGCCGGCAGCAAGGTCGGTGAAGAAATTGGTCGCCGTCTTAAGGAAAAGAGCATCAATTCCGTTGTATTCGACCGTAACGGCTATCTCTACCATGGCGTAGTGAAAGCTATCGCTGAAGGTGCCCGGAAAGCCGGGATCGAATTCTAGGAGACGCTATGGAATACCGTAAAGATCATAATAGAGAAAGTGCGCCGAAAGAGTATGTCGAGAAACTGGTTAAACTCAACCGGACAGCGAAAGTTGTGAAGGGCGGACGCCGTTTCTCTTTCTCGGCACTGACAGTCGTCGGCGATCAGAAAGGCAAAGTGGGATTTGGTTTCGGTAAGGCAAATGATGTTACCGAGGCTATTCGCAAAAGTATTGACAAGGCTAAACACAACATGATGTTTGTTCCGATTAAAAACGGAACCATTCCCCATGAAATTCAGGCAGACTTTAAAAGCTCCTGCGTTTTGTTGAAGCCCGCTTGTTCTGGAACCGGCCTTATAGCCGGTGGTGCAGTTCGTGCTGTGCTTGAAGCTGCCGGTGCAACAGACGTTCTTTCCAAATCACTTGGATCGAGCAGTTCCGTAAATGTTGTACGCGCGACTTTTGAAGCCCTCAAGCAATTGATGAATGCAAAAACTGTTGCTAAAAATAGAGGAAAAACCCTCAAAGATTTGTGGGGTTAAGTTATGGCAAACAAGATTAGTATTGAGCTTGTACGGAGTACTATCAGCCAGAAGCCGAAAGTCACCGCGACAGTTCGTTCTCTGGGTTTGAAAAAACTCAATTCGACAGTAGTGCACGAAGCGACCGCTCCAATCCTTGGAATGGTGGCGGCAGTGGCTCACCTTGTTGAAGTCAAGGAGATCAAATAATGTCTGATTTTAATTTGTATGCTCCCCAGGGAGCAAATAAAAAGAAACGTATCGTAGGACGCGGTTCTTCATCCGGTCGCGGAACAACAGCAGGTCGCGGTAACAAGGGCCAGCAGTCACGCTCGGGCGGTAAAGTATATGTCGGTTTCGAGGGCGGTCAGATGCCTTTGTATCGCCGCATTGCAAAACGCGGTTTTTCCAATTACCCATTCCGGAAGGATTATGAAATATTTAACCTTTCAGATATCGAAATTCGGTATTCAAATGGTGAAACTGTCAACCGTGAATCTCTCGTTCTTAAAGGTCTTCTGAAAAAAGTTTCTTCTTTGTTGAAAATCCTCGGAGACGGGGAACTGACCAAGAAATTGACTGTTGATGTTGACAAGGTTTCTTCTTCAGCGAAGGGGAAGATTGAAAAGGCCGGTGGTACTGTCGTGCAGGCCGCTGAATAACCGGGAGCTGGTGAAGAAATATGGCAAATAATGTTTTTGTTAATATGTTCAGAATCAAGGAACTCAGAGAACGGATTACCTTTACTGTCATAATTCTCGCTGTTTTTCGCCTTGGTTCTGTACTGACTATTCCAGGAATAGATCCTCATGCATTAACCGTGTACTTTAAGTCCCAGATTCAGGGAAACGCCTTTATCGACTACATGGACTTTTTCGCTGGCGGAGCGTTTTCCAATTTTTCTGTGTTCATGCTTGGCGTAATGCCGTATATCTCGACCCAGATTCTGATGCAGCTTTCGCTCATCATTTTCCCCAGTCTGAAAAAGGTTGCTGAAGAAGATGGCGGTCGTAAACGGATTCAGTCTTGGACCCGAATTGCAACTATCGGTGTTGCGCTTATCCAGTCATACGCGGTTACTGTATATGCGGGAAGCATTCCAGGAGCTATCGTAATTAACAAATTACTATATACCCTTGTCGCAATGCTTACCGTAACTACCGGTACCATGATTACTGTCTGGATGGGCGAGCAGATTACCAGCCGGGGTATCGGTAACGGTATATCCATGCTGATTTTCGCCGGTATCGTAGCGCGGCTCCCGAAAGCGTCATGGGAGCTGATCAAATTAGTGCAGAATGGGGATATCAACCCTGTTTTTGTTATTCTCGCGATGGTTATGTTTGCAGGAATTATCGGTCTTGTTGTCTATGAACAGCAGGGACAACGAAAGATTCCGGTACACTACGCAAAGAGGGTCGTCGGAAGAAAAATGTACGGCGGACAGAATACTTATATTCCGTTCAAGATTAATCCTTCTGGAGTAATCCCGGTAATTTTCGCTTCCTCATTCCTGACCTTCCCTTTGCAGATTGCCAGCAGTATCGGCCCCAACGTTCGTTGGCTCAACAGCGTTGCGACTTTCCTGAGGCCTCATGGTCTCTGGTACAATGTATTTTATGTAATTCTTATTATCTTCTTTGCCTATTTCTATACACAGGTAACACTGAACCCCACGGAAATTGCAAAACAGATTCGGGAAAACGGTGGCTCAATTCCCGGTATCAGAACTGATAAGACAGAATCGTACATGCAGCGGATCCTGAATCGTCTGATTCTTCCAGGTTCGCTTTATCTCGCAGCGATCGCGGTTCTGCCGACGATCATCCAAAACCTTTTCGGTTTCCCGCAGTCAATTTCCATGTTGATGGGCGGAACTTCACTTTTGATCCTTGTAGGTGTCGATCTTGATACCATGAGTCAGATTGAAGCGCAGCTGAAGATGCATCATCATGAGGGTTTGGTGAAAAAAGGAAAAATCAGGTCGCGGAACCTGTAGAAAAAGATTTGGAAAAGATGTAATATTATATTTTTCCCGAGGGGGTTTATTATGAAGGTAAGAACGAGCGTTAAGCCCATATGCGATAAGTGCAAGATAATTAAACGTCACGGAATCGTACGTATTATCTGCATCAATGCAAAACACAAGCAGCGTCAGGGCTGATGGAGGAATAGAGAATGGCTCGAATTGCGGGGGTCGACCTCCCTAACAAGCATGTCAATATTTCATTGACTTACATCTACGGAATCGGCCGTTCTTCTGCAGATGAAATCTGTGCGAAGACGAAGATTGATCCCATGAGGATGATTAATGATCTTAGCCTCGAAGAAATGTCGGAAATCAGAACCCTGATTGAGACAGAATTCAAGGTTGAAGGTCGTTTACGGACTGAAATAGGTCTTAACATCAAGCGCCTTATGGATATTGGCTGTTACCGGGGCCTCCGGCACAGAAAAGGTCTTCCTGTCCGCGGTCAACGTACCCGGACAAATTCTCGCACGCGCAAGGGTAAGAAAAAGACCGTTGCCGGCAAGAAGAAGTAATCTGGAATGGAGGGACTAATAACGTGGCAACCGTAAAAAAGCGGAAAGAAAAGAAAAGTGTATATGAAGGTAATGTATACATTCAGGCAACGTTCAATAATACGATCGTTACAATAACTGACCTCAAGGGAAATGCTCTTTCATGGGCTTCTTCTGGTGGATTGGGTTTTAATGGCGCAAAGAAGTCTACACCGTTCGCGGCGCAGACTGTTGCTGAAACTGCGGTTCAGAAAGCTCTTTCATACGGGCTTCGCGAAGTGCATGTTTTTGTGAAGGGACCCGGAGTAGGACGCGAATCAGCAGTCCGTTCTCTCGGAGCTCTCGGTTTGAAGGTAAAATCCATCAGTGATGTTACCCCCATTCCGCACAATGGCTGCCGCCCCCGTAAAACACGGCGAATCTGACAAAGGAGAGATAAATGGCTAGATATACAGGACCCCTTTGCAGACTCTGCCGTGTTGAGCAGAAAAAACTGTTTCTCAAGGGCGACCGATGCAAAACTGATAAGTGCCCTATCAATAAGAAGAGACCTATTCCAGGTAAGGACCCGAAGGCCCGCACCGGAAAACGGACCGATTATGGTGTACAGCTTCGCGAAAAACAGAAACTCAAGAGATCGTACGGTATGCTCGAAAAGCAGTTCCGCATTTTCTTTGGCCGCGCCCTTCGAATGCCCGGAATCACTGGTGAAAACCTGATCGGTCTTTTGGAATGCCGTCTCGATAATGTTGTTTTCCGAATGCACCTTGCAGTTAATAGAAATCAGGCCCGACAAGTTGTTTCTCATGGACATATCCTGGTGAACGGAAAACCGGTAAATATTCCAAGCTACACCGTCAAAGCTGGTGATATCATCGAAGTCAAGGAAATCAGCAAGAAACTCGTTATTATCAAGGATGCTCTCAAGGAAGAAACCAAATCTGGTGTATATCCCTGGATCAGCCTTGATGCTGATGCACTTAAAGGAACTTTTGTTTCTGTGCCCCGGCGTAATGAAGTAACCGACTTGGCCGACATTAAAGAACAGCTCATTGTCGAGCTCTATTCTAAATAAGAGGAGTTCGAATGGCCCGCAAAAATCTGCTAAAGGGATTCAAAAAGCCGAAAGGATTAACTTTCGAGCATGATGAGTCTACGTCCGACTACGGAAAATTTGTGGCTTCTCCCTTCGAAACCGGTTTTGGAACTACGGTTGGAAATACGCTGCGCCGTGTTCTGCTCTCGTCAATTCAGGGTTATGCCATCTCGGCAGTTAAAATAACCTCGTATGACGCTGACGGAGTGCCGCATAATATTTCCAGCGAGTTTGAGACGATTCCGAATGTGGTAGAAGATACCCTGGAAGTCCTCAATAATCTGAAACAGGTTCGTTTGCGACTTCCTGAAGATGTAGAACAGGATACATTCCTGTTTGAATTTAAGGGACCGGTAACAGTCACGAGTGATCAATTTTCCCGTGACAGTCAGCTCGAAATTCTGAGCAAACCGTTCCATATCTTCACAATGATGGAAGGCGGCCGTGTAGAGTTTGAAGTTCAGGTTGATTTCAGCCGCGGCTATGTTCCGGCGGAAGTTAACGAACGCTATATTGAAGTTGTTGGAACAATCCCGATGGACGCGATATACAGTCCGGTTATCAAGGTGAAATATTTCATCGAACCGTGCCGTGTAGGACAGCGTAATGACTACGATAAGCTAATTCTCGAAATTTGGACCGATGGTACTATTACTCCCGAGGACGCGCTCGCAGAAGCTGCCAAGATTGCAAAAGATCACTTTTCTATCTTCGTCAATTTTAACGAGAATGAAGTCGGAAAAGATGATGATTTCGATGAAGAAGATGAACGGGTACGCCAGCTGCTGAACACTCCGGTTGAAGAACTTGAGTTGTCGGTACGCTCGTCTAACTGTCTAAAAAACGCAAATATCCGGACAATTGGTGAATTGACCAGGAAAACTGAGGACGATATTGCCAAAACAAGAAATTTCGGTAAAAAGAGTCTCCAGGAAATAAGGGAAAAACTCCTTGAATGGAACCTCGGCCTCGGGATGACTGATTACAGCCACCTGAAAAATTCGATCAAGCTGCCCAAGCAGAAGGAAGAAACAGATGAAGCATAAAAATGGCTTTAATCCGCTTTCACGCAATGCATCGCACCTCAAGGCAATGCATTGCAATATGGTAACATCTCTTTTTCAATATGAGCGCGTTACTACAACACAACCGAAAGCGCTTGAAGTACGGAGAACGGCCGAGAAGCTTATTACCCGAAGTAAGGTAGACACGGTCCATAACCGCAGACAGATTGCGAAGGTAATCAAGGATAAAGCTGTGCTTGCAAAGCTTTTTAACGAGATCGGCCCGCGCATGAAAGAACGTAACGGCGGTTACACCCGTGTTTTGAAACTAGGTTTTCGCCAAGGCGATGCTGCTGAAGTTGCTATTCTTGAACTCGTTGACTACAAACTCGACGTTGAAGAAAAAGCGGCCAAAATAGAGAAAAAAGCCGAGAAAAAAGCCGCTAAAACTTCCGATGCATCCGCAGAAGAAGCAAAACCAGCTGCAGTGAAGAAAACCGCTGCTGACAAGAAACCTGTAGCCGACAAGAAAGCCGCCGCCGATAAAAAACCGGCAGCTCCGAAGAAAGCCGCAGTTGAGAAGAAACCAGCAGCAGAAAAGAAGCCTGCAGCCAAAACTGCCAAAGCTTCTGCAAGCGCGGAGGAATAAGATATGTCTAAAGCACATCGTGGGAAAGGTATTCGCACTACACCGAATCGCGGACGCGGAACATGTCCTGTTTGTAAGAAAGATTCTATCAAGGTATTGTATGATCAGGAAATCGGCGGAGTTAAGTCCAAGATTTGCAAAGTCTGCAAAGGCGCAATAAAAAACGGTAAAACCGTCTGATAGACTGACAAGGCTGCGTAATGCAGCCTTTGTTTTAATTTAGTAAAAGGGGTTGTTCAAGTAATTGACAACCCCCTTTTTTTTGTTAGAATAAGTTCACATATTTCACATTACAATATAGACACGAATTAATTCAACAAATAATATAGTAAAATGCGTATTCAGCGCATAATATCAAGAGGAGATATCAAATGAAAAGAAGTCATGTGTTTTTTGCCGTTTTGGCTTTGGCTCTGGTACTAACCGGTACCGGCTGCGCAAAAAAAGATCTTTCACCGATCAAGATTGGTGTAGCCGGTGCTCATTCCGGAGATCTCGCTTCCTATGGACTGCCGTCAGTAAACGCCGCAACTCTGGTAGTTGAAGAAGTTAATGCCAAGGGCGGTATCAACGGACGCAAGATCGAACTTGTAATCGTTGACGATCAGTGCAAACCCGAACTTGCAACCAATGCGGCAGCAAAGCTCGTAAGTGAAAAAGTTGTAGCCGTTATCGGTCATATCTGTTCCGGTGCTACCAAGAGCGCGCTTGGAATCTATAAAGATTCGAATATTGTAACCATTTCCCCCTCAGCCACGAATCCTCCCCTTACCCAGAGCGGCGAATATCCAAACTTTTTCCGGACCATTGCTCCGGATGATGCTCAGGCAAGACTTGCCGTTTCCTTTATCCAGAACACCCTCAAGCTGAAGACCCTCGCGGTTCTTCACGACAAGGGAGACTACGGCAAGGGTTTCGCCGAGCTCGTGAAGAGTGAAGCAGAAAAAGCCGGAATCCAGGTTGTGCTTTTCGAGGGTGTTAATCCCGGTGCTCCCGATTATTCCTCTATAGTCAACAAGATCGGCAATGCCTCTCCTGAAGGTGTAGTATGGGGCGGATACCATCCTGAAGCCTCAAAGCTCATACAGCAGATGAGAGACAAGGGAATGAAAATTCCTTTTATCTCTGACGACGGCGTAAAAGACAATACCTTTATCGATGTTGCCGGAAAATACGCTGAAGGCGTATATGCCACCGGACCCATGGACACCAGTGCCCTGCCGATAGCTGTAAAAGCGATTGAAGCTCACAAGGCGAAATACGGCGAAGAGCCCGGCGCTTTCTTCAAGGAAGCTTATGCCGCGACGCAAGCCCTTGTGAACGCGATCGAAAAGGCCAAATCTACCGATTATGACGCTATCGTAAAAGCCCTTAAATCCGAGTATGTTGAAACATCCCTCGGCAAGATCAGCTTTGACGAACGCGGCGATGTTATCGGATTCGGCTTCTCCGTATTCCAGGTACAGAGCGGTAAATTCGTAGAAGTGAAGTAAGAGCGAACATATATACCGGATTCCGGTATACCGGTATTCCCGATTTGTCCATGTATTGTGGATGGGTCGGGAATACTTTTTCTTAACCCTCTTAAGGAATTCAATTATGGACTATTTTCTTAAACTGTTTTTAAGCGGCACCGCAAAGGGCAGTATATATGCCTTGATCGCACTCGGATATACAATGGTGTATGGAATTGTCCAGTTGATAAATTTCGCCCATGGCGAGGTCTACATGATCGGCGGATTTACCGCCCTGATTCTCGGCGGCTTTCTCTTTACGATTGGCCTTCCGATTTACTGGGTTCTGCTGGTTTCGGTACTTGCCTCGATTATTTTTTCCGCAGCTTACGGCTATACGATCGAGCTTTTGGCGTATAAGCCCTTGCGAAGCAAACCGCGCCTTTCAGCCCTGATCAGCGCGATCGGCATCTCGATGATCCTTCAGAATTTCGTCATGCTTTCACAGACAGAAAAATATCTTTCGTTTCCTTCCTACCTGCCGGAATTCAAATTCCTCCTTCCTGTGCGGGAATATATCAATTCGACGCAATTTATCATTCTGGTGACGACAGCGTTCATCATGGTGCTTTTAATTATTCTCATAAAATTTACAAAGATCGGAAAAGCCATGCGCGCAACTGCCCAGGACATGAATATGGCGCAGCTTCTCGGCGTAAACATAAATCAGGTTATCTCGGTTACCTTCGTCATCGGGTCCGCTCTTGCGGCCGTAGGAGGCGTGCTTATCTGTTCCTACATGGGACAGATAAATTATTACATCGGGTTTACCGCGGGTATCAAGGCCTTCGTTGCCGCGGTTCTGGGCGGAATCGGCAGCATACCTGGCGCTGTGCTCGGAAGCTTTATTCTGGGTTGGACCGAAAGCCTTGGAACCGGCTATATCTCGAGCGATTACGAGGACGCATTTGCCTTTATCATCCTCATTTTAATTCTTGTTTTCAAACCTGCCGGTATTCTCGGTAAAAACCAAAAGCAGAAGGTATAAGAAATGGACAGAAAAAAGCTCATTCATGAATTGCTTGCCGCCTTGCGCATATCCTTCTGGTTTGTATTTCTGCTGTTTCCCCTGACGGTAATGAAGGTCAGCGTCACCAGCGGCGCCGCATCGATCAAATTCCGCTGGTGGGCGGTGCCCATCGTTGCCGTTTCAGCTTTTGTCCTTTCCTTTTTGTGGAACAGGGCCCTGGAATGGAATGAAACCCGCTCAAATAAGTCTGCTGAAGATTCTTTTTTCAGTCATTTGAAACAGCGGGTCAATCCGTATTTCAAAAACAAATCGGTTAAAATCGGTTCTCTTGCGTTTCTCCTGCTTGTGGTTATTTCCTATCCCTACGTGCTCGGCATGTATCACACCAACATCATGATTACCGCTCTCATATACGTAATTCTGGCGCTGGGTTTGAATATCGTAGTAGGCCTCGGCGGCTTGTTGAATCTCGGGTACGCGGCGTTTTTCGCCGTCGGTGCCTATACCTACGGAATGCTCTGGAAGTATGCGGGACCTTTTTTTGTCCACGCAGGAATACAAACAGGCTGGCTTTTCTGGATAGCCCTGCCTTTAGCCGGACTTCTTACGGTTATTTTCGGGATACTCCTGAGCCTTCCGGTGCTTCGCCTTCGCGGGGATTACCTTGCCATCATCACTCTGGCCTTTGGCGAAATTATCCGCATGTTCCTGCAAAACTCGGGGGATTTGACCGGAGGTGCATCGGGCATCAGTCTGATTCCGCGACCGTGGTTTTTCGGCATAAAATTGAAACCCGTCGGGGCGGCGACCTTTATATATTATATCGTTGTCGTATTGGTGATTCTCACAATAATCGTGGTCAGGCGCATTGAGGATTCGAGGGTCGGCCGCGCGCTTGAGGCGATGAAAGAAGACGAGATAGCGTGCGAAGCGATGGGCATAGACATTGTGCGCAACAAGCTCATCACCTTTGCCCTTGGCGCGTTCTTTGCCGGAATTGCCGGCGTAATTCTGGCCGCTCAGACAACTTTCATCAATCCGGACAGCTTTACCCTCTGGGAATCAATTATGGTGTTGATGGCAGTCGTTATCGGCGGAACGGGTTCAATTCCAGGCGTTATATGCGGTGCCCTTCTTCTGAAGCTGCTTCCCGAATATTTCCGTGCCCTCTCCCAGTACCGGATGCTCATATACGGAGTCGCCATGGTCATCATCATTATTTTCAAGTCAGACGGACTGATTCCGCGTAACCGTAAAAAGTATACCTTCCAGACTGCTGAAAAAACAGAAAATCAGGGAGGAGAGCTCTAATGGCAGAAAGACAGCATTCCATTCTGGACATTAAAGACCTGTCCATGGTTTTCGGCGGACTGCGGGCGATTGACTCCGCGACCTTGAGCATCCGTAAAGGCGAA
>JAYVSC010000223.1:0-3567 GCA_043775705.1 Spirochaetales bacterium
CCGAAGTAGCCCGCGGCAACGGTATTCTTGGTAAACTGTTCCGCGAAGGAGGATTCAAAATACCAGGTTTGGTTTATGAACACCCAGGAGGAAAGATCCACTGCCTGAGAAAAAACAGGCGGGGTCACCGAAATGACTGAGGCGCCTCCGGCAAAGGAAATATCAAGGGCACTTTGGAGCTTTGTTTCCCAGGAACCGTCAAGGATGAATTCCACTTCCTTGTCATACACGTCAAAGCTGTAAATGGAGGTCGGATCCTCGATCATGAAGAGGCCGCTCATGCGGGCGAGCAGAGCCGCCTCCGGGTCGAGGCCTTCGGGTATCCGCGCGGCTTCCGATGCGGGATCAACGGTCTGCGCATCAACGCGCTGAGTATTGACAAGGGCGGCAATCGGGAGAATGAGAAAAAGGAAAAAACGTAGTTTGAATTTCACTCTTGCTCTCTCCCGTTCGCTTCGATGAGCCTCGCATGCGTGACGAGTTTTTTTCCGCGTTTTCGGGAGAGGGCATGGACGGCCTCCTCCACCTTTCGTTTTTTCTTCGACATGCCTGTGTCAAAGAGGTCCATCTGAACGGGTATCTTCCCCTCGCAGACATTCTGGACGCCCACGCCGAGCAGCCGCACGGGAGAGCTCCGGTCGTATTTTTTATTGAACAGGTTTTTTATCCGGGTGAACAAGTCCCCGGTATCGTTGACCGACGTTTCCCCGGTTTCCTGGATGGATACGGTCCGGAAGTCGCTGTACCGGATTTTCAAGTGCACTGTCCTGCTTGAAAGTCCCTCATCCAGAAGGCGGTACATGACATCCGAGGCCAGCTCAAGGAGGGCCGTCTCGACTATGTCGATTTCCGCGATGTCATACTCGAAGGTTCGCTCGCTGCTGATGGAGCGGCTCGCGGCCTCCCCGACGAATATGCCGGGATCAATTCCCCTGATTACCGAATACAGAAACGATCCGCCCGAAATGCCGATGAGGCTCTGAAGCATGCTCTCCGAACAGGAAAGGATTGCCTTTACCGTCGGGATCCCTGCTTCCTCGAGCCTTGTCCGGGTTTTCTCGCCGATACCCCACACATCCTTCAATCTGAGCGAGGACATGAATTCCTTCTCGCCGCCATTGTGTACGTGGACGAGACCGGACGGTTTCAGGATACCCGAGGCTATTTTCGCGATATATCTGTTCGAGGCAATCCCCGCCGAAACCGTGAGTCCCGTCTCCGACAGTATCCTCGCCTGCAGCTTCTTTGCCGTTTCTTCTGGTGGTCCAAAGAGCTTTTCCGTCCCGGTCATATCGAGAAAGGCTTCGTCGACGGACATCTGCTGCACGGAAGGGGAGAACTTTTCGAGTATCCCCATTACTTCGCGGGATTTTTCATGGTAGCGGTGCATTCGCCCGGTAAGGTAAATGCCGTTCGGGCAAAGAGAGACCGCACGGTTCATGGGCATCGCCGAATGGACGCCGAATTTACGCGCTTCGTATGAACAGGTGGAAACAACGCCCCTTTTTCCGATTTCGCCCCCTACGATGACCGGCTTTCCGCGGTAGGCGGGATTGTCGAGCTGCTCGACCGACGCGAAAAAGGCGTCGAGATCAACATGGAAAAAAACGGGCTCCGCGCTCATTGTGTTTTTCCGTTTTGGGTCGGGGAGGTAAGTTTTACCGTCCGTACGATCTCGAGAAGGAAATCTGTGGTAAGGCTCGCGTTTTTGATGACAAGTCCCTCCGGATTGGCGCGCGTCCAGACCCGGACGATGGCTGTCAGAATAGAATTTCTGTCTGAAGAAAAATTGATGTTCATCGGGACTTCAGGATTTTCGCTCGTCGAGAAAAAACTTTCCATTCCGGCACTTCTGAGCTCGAAAGGAAAGGACGCCGCATACACTGACAATCCGTTTTCGCTCTCGATCGTCACCTCTATTTTCTGTACGGGAATTGAGGGACGTATTGAAATGTTTACCAGCTGTCTGTCAAGAAATAGCTGCGAGGTGCTTTGAATGTCCACATAAGAGGCGGGATCTTCGCTCGGAACCGTTGCAGCTGCAGGCGTTTCCTTGGGCTCGAGCACAAGGTTTCTGAGCACAACCGGTATCACCGTGGCGATGCGGCGGCCTTTTTCGTCAATGGTTTCCCGCACGGGAATGAGCAGCGGTTTGCGAGCAGACCAAGCAGGTATAAAAAGAACAAGGCCGGTAACGAAGATTGCGGAGGCAAACATGATCACCAGGTTTACGGGAATATAAAACCGTTCCTTTCTGCCGAATATTCCCATGGTATGGAAAAGGCGCGAGAACATAAGCTGAAACGGCATAACAAATAGAGCCATGCGCACATTCCAGAAATTGGCGCCTGAATAAAGCGGTGCAAGCACTGTTGACCCGCCGGTAAAGAGGGTAAGCAGATAAGGCGAGAAAGGGATGAACAGAAGGATGATTCCGATAACCTGGCTTAACGGATGATGGACATGGTACGCGACAAAGGAAATAAAATACACGGTAAGAAATAAAAGCGATAGGGAAAAATCAAGAGATGAAAAAACGAAGATGTTGATCATGCAGACAATGCTGGCTATATATCCGTAAATGAAATTGTCCTCGGGGAAATGGATGAGCTGATTCAGGGAAATGATTACCGTGATGAAAAAGGATGACAGGATAAGTTTGCCCGCGAAGGCGATCTCAGGTATGAGGATCCAGGAACCGCTGTTGCCGAAACGAAAGGCGAAAAGAAAAGAAACCAGAATCTGTCCGATGTAGAGACAGAGAATATTGACGGCAAGATAAATAAAGGGAAGCCACCACAGGTGAAACAATTCGCGGCGGTGCTGCTCGCCCTTTTGGCCGAACAGAAAACTGAAAATGAAAATTGAGAAAAGTATCAGCGCAAGCGCGATGTTCATGGCGAATACCATGAGTTCCTCTCCCGCGAAATAGAGGTGGTTATTGTATTTGAGGACCAGATAATGCCTGTCCGTATTCGGCATACTGTCCGCGCTGAAGGTGTTCGCCATGTCAAGCAGGACGTCCGTGACGTCGGAATCTGTTTCAAGTATAAGGGCGGGAACGTCGGCGCGGAGGTAGGCGGCGAGCAGATCGTTTTCCGGAATCCAGCCGATCCGGTACAGGGGCATCCTGATATTCTCGAGATCCCAGGTTCGATTCAATCGTTCGAGACTTTCTGCGGTCTTTTCCAGGATCCATCGGGGTGATGTTCTTTCTTGAATGCCGTTCCGTATAAGCACCGAGTTTTTGTCGCCGGGGAGCAGCAGGATGACCGCCCGGGTATCGCCTTCCTCGAGGAGGGAAATAATATGGTTGGTGCCTTCGGGGTATCCGGTTCTCAATTCCGTGGGGAGAACGGAAAAATCGTTTTCGGTGATAATGACGGAAATGCGGAGTGAAGGGGCTTTTTCCGTCAGTTTTTGCGCAAAACGGTTCAGCTGCGCGACAGCCGAACTGTTTTCGCGTTCCGGAGTGGTCACAATCAATCCGGGTCCGCTGTCCGGCCCGAAATTTAAAACACGGTTTTCAAGGGCCGTACCCGGAAAGACTACCGTAAGGAGGGCTGT
>JAYVSC010000224.1:0-8243 GCA_043775705.1 Spirochaetales bacterium
GGCGCCGAGCTGCATCCAGCGGGCAAAAAGTTCCGGTGAGGGATTGCCCTTATAGCCCCCGATGTCAGCCCCGGAAAGGGGAATGCCGGAGAGGCCGAGATTCAGGACCATAGTCACGTTGAGGCGGAGGTGCTCCCAGCTTGCGCTGTTGTCGCCCGTCCAAGTGGCGGCATAGCGCTGACTACCCGCATAGCCGGCGCGGGAAAGCACGAAATTTCTCGCGTCGGGGCGAAGCGCGTCCATACCCTCGAGCGTTGCCTTCGCCATGAGCATGCCGTACACATTGTGCATTTTCGCGTGCAGACTCATCTCGCCGAAATCGGTATGGACAGTGTTCAGGGGAAGGGTTCCGTTCGTGGAATTGAAGGCGGCAGGCTCGTTCATGTCATTCCATATCGCCGCAAATCCCTGATCAAGGGGAGTCTTGTACTGAGCGCCCCACCAGGCGTCGGTCGCCTTTTTCCCGAAATCGGGGAACACGCAGGTGCCGGGCCATACCTGTCCCTGGGCGGGATTTCCCGACTTGTCCTTCAGATAGACATCCGCGGCCAGGCCGGAATCATAGACCGGGTATCCGCTTTCGACCTTGATTCCCGGATCGATAATGGTGACCGCCTTGAACCCCAGCGCCTTCAGTCGAGCCAGCATGGCGGAGGGATCGGGGAAAGCTGCCTCGTTATTCGTAAAGGAGCGGTTCCCGTTCATGTAGTCGATATCAAGGTACAGCACATCGGCGGGGATTTTGCGGTCCCGAAAATTATTCGCGAGCGTCATCACTTCCGTTTCGGTCATATAGGAGTAGCGTGACTGCTGATAGCCGAGGGCCCATTCGGGCGGAAGCCGCGCGGTGCCGGTCAGCGACGCATAGGTCCGAAGGACGCCTGAGGGATCGGCAGCCGATATAAAATAATAATCCATCTCGCCGCCGGAAGCGCCGAAGTAGAGTTCATCCTTTACTTCCCTGCCGACGTCAAAAAAGCTCTGCCAGGTGTTGTCGAAAAGGATACCCCAGGAATCAGAGCGCGCGGCATTCATGAAAAAGGGAATGGTCATGTACAGGGGATCGGTGCGCTTTGTGTATCCGTATGCATCGGTGTTCCACATCTTCATGGACTCCCCGTTCTTCAGAAGCGGACCCGCCTTCTCCCCGAATCCGTAGAATTTATCAGCGTCCCCAATATGGCGCCTGGCCACGACGCGGCTGCCCGCGGTCATGAGGGGCTTTGCGTCGGAAGCGATAATTTTACCGTCACGAAGCGCAGTGAGCATACATGAAGCCTTTGCCACGCGGACAGTCAGAACCGGGGTGGCGAGTTCTACATACTCGGCGCTTTCGCTTGTCTTCAGGCTTGTGGGGCCGGTTCCCCTGTTCACTACCGCATAGGAATTATCTTTTGAATAATCTCCCTCGGGATTAAAACGCAGGCGGTACACGTTGTCGGCGCAAAAACTGACAAGCACCTTCTGCCCGCCGGAAAGCAGAAACTCGGCCTGATTTCCCGCAAGCTTCCAGGACGAAACGGAGCCGAGAGTCTGCCAGGACTCATAGTCGGAAATAAATCCCGCGCGGGACACCATGCGGTCATTGTCGTTTGCCTTCGGGACAGCTTTGGGCGCGCTGACGGGTTTATCGTCAAGACGGGTGGTACAGGCAAAAAGCAGGGCAAAAGAGGCAAGCAGCAGTGCAAAGCGAACGATTTTTTTCATGGTATATTTCCATCCTCCCCGGTTTTCCCGGGTATGTGTATCTCGGCCTCACCAGGCATCAAGATCGATGTCGCCGACGGTGTTGAAAATATAGTCGGGCTGGTAGGGGAACTCGCGGAGCGATTCCCGGCTGGACACTCCCGAAAGGACCAGGGCCGTTTTCATGCCCGCTTCCATACCGCCTACAATATCGGTATCCATGCGGTCGCCGATCATGACGGTATCCTCGGAATGAACGCCCAGTTTTTTCCGCGCTATCATCATCATGAGGGAGTTGGGTTTGCCGACGATATAGGGTTTTTTTCCGGTGGCGGATTCAATCGCGTTCAAAAGCACGCCCGCGGCGGGCTCAAAGCCGCCCTCAACCGGGTCGATCATGTCGGGATTTGTTCCGATGAATTTGGCCCCGCCGCTTATCAGCTTGGCTGCCTTCCGTATCATTTCATAGCTGAAACTCGTCGTTTTCCCGACAACGACGTAGTCCGGCTTGTTGTCCGTAATGCTGAATCCGCGCTGATAGAGCTCGGAAGAAAGGCCTGCCCCGCCTATTACGTACGCGCTGCCGCCGCTCTTTTGGCCGGCAAGAAAAATGGCCGTCGCCATGCCCGAGGTGATAAAATTGTCCTCGCTCAGACCATGCACCCCGAGGGCTTCCATCTTGCGCTTCAAGTCAAGAGCGGTCTGTTCCGAATTATTGGTCAAAAACAGAAATTTGACATTGCTCGAGCTGAGGCGCTTGATAAAATCGAGCGCACCGGGAATCAGCTCCTTTCCCCGGTAAATAACCCCGTCCATATCAGACAGGATGTTCAGGCGTGACATGATTGTTGAACCTCTTTGCGTAAAAAATCGGATATTTCCTGAAAGTATACATTGATTCGAACAAAAATACACCGCTTGGACGGCGCCTTGGGCTTCGGAGTGTTTTCTTTCTTTTCCGTTTATTATATAATCCGTTACACTACAGGGGTACATTAATGAGTATTGAACTTTCCTACATCCTTTTCACGCCGTACACCATCGCGCGGTCCCGAACCGGCGGCGTGCTTTCCCGTCTGCTCACCCGTCTCCAGCTTGAGCTGGTCGGCGCCCAGATGATCGCTCCCACGGCGGAGTTTGCCGAGTCTTATGCCGAATCCCAGGTGCAGCACCTCAAGGCCGATCCTGTGACCGCGGCATTGAAAAAAGACTACATTCTGAAAAACTTCAGCCCGAGCAGCGGCCGGCGGCACCGCGTTCTTATGCTTCTGTTCAAGGGACCGGACGCGGTGCGCAAACTGTATAAAATCGCGGGACCGATCTTCAACGAGGGAAGAAGCCTCGAATCGGCCAAGGGCGAGACAATCCGCGACACCTACGGCGACATCGTTTACGACGACAAGGACCAGGCAAAGGTTGAATACTTCGAGCCGGTAGTCTTTACCCCGGTGAGCGACGAGCAGTGCATTTCCGATCTGACACTGTTCAGCAAATTCCTGGCGAAGGAAGCGAATATCGTCGAGAACATGGTCTATGAAACCCCTGAAAAAATCGAGCGAACCCTGGTCATCATCAAGCCGGACAACTGGGTAGTCCCGAGCTCAAGGCCCGGAACCATCATCGACATGTTCAGCCGCACGGGACTCAGGATCATCGGAACCAAGATTTACCAGATGTCCGTCGCTGAAGCGCTCGAGTTCTACGGCCCGGTCGAAGAAGCCCTGATCAGCAAGCTCGGGCCAAAAGCCGGAAAGACAGCGGTCGAGACTCTTGCGGATAAATTCAACATGAAAATACCGGAAGGGGCGCAGCAGGAATTGATCGCAACCATCGGGACGGCTTTTGCCCGCGAGCAGTTCAACCAGATTATCGGTTTTATGACCGGAGTCCGGCCTGACGAATGCGCGAAGGACGACATCGAAAAACCGGGCAAAAGCAAGTGTATGGTTTTGATTTATGAAGGTGAAAACGCCGTCGAGAAAATCCGCGAGGTACTCGGGCCGACGGATCCGTCTAAAGCACCGGCCGGCACCATCAGGCGCGAGTTCGGGTCAAACGTGATGGTCAACACCGCTCATGCCTCCGACTCATCTGACAATGCCGTGCGCGAAATGGGCGTCGTCAAGATCACCCGCAACGGAGCCGCTTCCATCATCGATTCTTTCCTGAAAGAAGAAAAACGGATCTAGGATTCGGAAATTATGAAAAGGGGATTGAGGCTGCGTAAAAACAGCCTCAATCTTTTTTTTAAGACTTATCCCCTTCCCGGATCTCTACCCGCCGGATTTTTCCGCTTATCGTCTTGGGCAATTCAGTGACAAACTCGACTATTCTCGGATACTTGTAGGGCGCCGTCGTTTTCTTGACGTGATCCTGCAGCTCTCGGGCAAGCTCGTCCGTGCCGGCGCGTCCCATCGCGAGCACGATCGTCGCCTTTACCACCTGACCCCGGTCGGGATCGGGCACCGCGGTGATCGCGCACTCGAGCACGGCAGGATGCGTGAGCAGCGCGCTTTCTACCTCGAAGGGCCCGATGCGGTAACCCGAACTCTTGATCATGTCGTCATTACGCCCCACAAACCAGAAGTACCCGTCCTCATCCTTCCATGCAGTGTCTCCGGTATGATAAATTCCGCCCTCGAAGGCGGCGGCTGTGAGCGCGTCGTCGCGGTAGTAGCCCGCGAACATGCCGAAGGGCCGTCCCTTCTCCAGGCGCAGCACGATCTCGCCGACTTCGCCCGAGTCGCAGGAGGAGAGGTCATTCCGGACGATATCGATGTCGTACCCGGGCGAGGGCTTGCCCATGGAACCGGGTTTCGGCTCCATCCAGGGAAAAGTGCCGATGGTCATCGTCAGCTCTGTCTGTCCGTATCCTTCATACAGCTTCAGGCCGGTCAGTTCGAGGAAACGGTTGTACACTTCGGGATTCAGGGGCTCACCCGCGATGCTGCAGTAATTCAGGGCGGATAAATCAAACTTGGTCAGGTCTTCCTTGATGATGTAGCGGTAGATGGTCGGGGGGGCGCAAAAAGAAGTCACCCTGAAAGCCGATATTTTCTTCAGCAGATTCTGGGGCACGAAGGCGTCCATGTCGTACACGAACACCGCGCAGCCGGCGATCCATTGGCCGTAGATTTTTCCCCACATCGCCTTTGCCCAGCCGGTATCCGCCACGGTCAGATGAAGCCCTCCGTCCTGCACATTCTGCCAGAATTTGGCCGTTATGATGTGCCCGAGCGGATAGGTATAGTCATGCTGCACCATCTTTGGATAGCCGGTGGTTCCGGATGTAAAATAGAGCAGGGAAATATCCTTGTTGCCCGCCGATGCGGACCCCTTCGGTCTTGCAAAAACGGGAGACGAGGGCGCATAGCCCTTTGAAAATGTTTCCCATCCCTTCCGGTCAGGACCTATAGTCACGAGGTTTTTAACCGTGGGCGATTCCTTCATCGCCGCGTCGACCCTTTCCTGCAGGGCGCTATCGTCAATGGTGACGATCATCTTGATGCCCGCGGCGTTGTTCCGGTACACAAGGTCCTTTTCCATCAGGAGGTGAGTTGCGGGAACCGCTATCGCCCCGAGCTTGTGGAGCGCGAGAAGGAAAAACCAGAATTCATAGCGGCGTCGGAGCACAAGAAGCACCGCGTCGCCCTTCCCTATCCCGCACTGCTTCAGGTAATTGGCGGTTTTGTCCGAGGCGAGCGCGAGCTCGGCAAATGAAAAGCGGCGTTCTTCGTCCGCGTCATTGCACCATACCAGGGCTTCCCGCGAGGGCTCCTCCCGGGCGAACCGGTCGACGATGTCGAAGGCAAAGTTGAAATTTTCCGGAATGCGTATTGAAAACCGCTCTTTCAGGTCCTCGTAGGAAGTGAAATCCCTGTCGATAAAATCATATAAAAACATAGTGTAATCCTTACCTTCATTCAGACTAGAATATGCATGCCAAAAAGCGTGCGCTTTCGCCGTCAAGGGCTTTCATGCCGTGGGGAATCGTGGAATTGTAAAACAGGGAATCCCCCTCTTTCAGCACCAGGTCCGTCCCGTCAAGGCGCACCAGAAGGGTTCCCGAAAGGACATAGTTGAATTCCTGCCCGTTATGGGTATTCAGGTGGACACTCTCCGCGTCGCTTTTCGGCTCAACGGTAACGAGGAAGGGTTCCGCGTTCCTTTCCGCAAAATTGTAGGCAAGGCTTTTATACTGATAATCAAGACGGCGGTTGACCGTCACGCCGGAATCGCGCCGGGTAAGGCAGTAATTCCGAAGATGGGGCTCATCCCCGGTGAGCAGCGTGGTCAGCTCCACGTTAAAACGCTTGGCGATCGAATACAGGATGCCGACCGGGATATCCTTCAATCCCCTCTCATAGCTTTCCAGTTCCTTTTCAGTCAATCCGCATTCTCCGGCCAGGACGGAGGCCGACACGCCGAATACCTCGCGCAGGCCGCATATCCGTTCCCCGATAGCCTTGATTTCATCTATCATCTGATACTCCCCTTTATACCTTTATGAGCTCGTATTTTCGAGATCCCAAACCCATTTTTACCGCATGATCGAGACCGCAGGACCAGTCCGTATCAGGATGAATGTGGGTGAATTTTTCGCCCGTTCCGCTGTATTTTTTATCGGTAAGCGCCGTTCCGTTTATCGGCGGAGCCGCATTTACCGCGTCCACGCAAGCCTGGTCGAGGGCTACCGGGTCACTGCTCGCGAAAATGCCGATATCGGCGATAATGGGTGCGTCATTGTTCGGCCAGCAGTCGCAGTTGGGAGAGACGTTCATGACAAAACTGATATGAAACGAGGGTTTCCCCTTGAGGACAGCCTGGGTATATTCGGCTATGCGTTCGCTGCATACCCTGCTCGCGGAACCCTCCATTGCACGGGCCGCGCCGAACTGGCAGACGGCGACGCACTGGCAGCAGCCTACGCAAAGATCATGGTTGATCACGGCTTTTTTTTCGCCGTCTATATGCATGGCCTTCGAAGCGCAGCTTTTGACGCACAGGCCGCATCCGGTGCAGACAGAACGGACAATGACCGGGTGGGACACCTCGTGCAGGAATTTTTTCCCGGAACGGCTTGCGCATCCCATACCGAGATTCTTCAGGGTGCCGCCGAAACCGGTCAGCTCGTGACCCTTGAAATGGGTGACGGAAATGACGGCATCGGCCTCGGCGACAGAAGCGCCTATCATGGCGCTTGTGCACTGCACCCCTCCCGTGACCTCCATGCCGACAAAATCATTTCCCTTGAGCCCGTCCGCGATAATGACATCGCATCCGGTCGCGTCGCGGGAAAACCCGTTTTCGAAAGCGGCGCGCAGGTGGTCGTAGGCATTATGCCGTTTTCCCGAATACAGGGTATTAGCATCGGTAAGAAAGGGCTTGCCCCCCTTTTCCCTCACCAGACGCGAGATGACGGCGACGTAGGGCGGTCTCACATAGGACATGTTTCCCGGCTCCCCGAAGTGAATCTTCAAGGCGGTGTATTTTTCATTCAAATCAAGATCGGTAAATCCCGATATCCGCAGCAGTTTTTCCAGCTTGCTCAATATGGTCAAGGATGGCGTCGTGCGTAAGCTTATCCAGTATACTTTTGAATCTGCCATGATAATCTCCCAGGGTTCTCATTTTTCTCGGTACAGTATATCCTGTTTCCGTCATTTAGGCGATGAAATTCAGCTCGTCGAGGGGTATGGAATTTTAAACGATTATACCGACTACTACACGCTTCTTTCTCTCCCAGAACACCCGGGCCCGGAGGAAATCAAGGCGGCCTGGCGCAAAGCCGTTCTTATCCATCACCCTGACGTAAACAATAACTCCCCGGCTTCGCAGACAGCCTTTCTTTTGATATCCGCAGCCTATGCCGTACTGAATGATCCTGAAAAAAAGAAAGAATATGACGCCTTTCTCTCCCGGCATGAACCGTCCCCCCGAAGGAAAAAAACGCCCGAAAGCAATAAACATAAATTCAAAAACCAGTTCAACCATATCCTTTGGGACATCGAGGACTTGCTCCTGGAAACCCACAAAAGAGGACAGGCGGACATGCTGACTGAAATGAATATCCAGAAAAACATTCTGCGTATGCTGACCTTTCTTGAAAAATGGGTGCTTGAGAGCGCGGGGCTTAAAGACTATTTTATGGAAGCGCGAAAATTGCAGAAAATCGATCCTTCAGTGTATATTGATGCCATCTGCATGGGGAAATCCCGGCTCGCACATTTTCCGTTCACGACCGTGGAAAATTACTTTTATGATATACGGAAGAGGATGAACAAATTTCTTGATCTGATCAATCATCTGGACTTGCTCGCCGTCATCGGGGGAACCAATGTGCGCATCATTGACGCCCTCATCGAGGCCCAGAACTATTCATTCTTTTATCTGAGTCACGTCAGGGAAAAAAACCCGCGCTTCAGCCATTCAAACCCCTGTTTTCAATGGCTGTAAGGCGGCAGGACCATCTGTCTGCCGCCCTGTTTCAAATTCCATCACGTTTTCTAGCTGTTTTTCTGGGGAAGGAAGGGGGAAAGCACCTGGGCGAGCGCGGG
>JAYVSC010000225.1:0-27100 GCA_043775705.1 Spirochaetales bacterium
TCGAGACCAAGCGGATACGCGGGCTTTTCACCGCGGGGCAGATCAACGGCACCTCGGGATACGAGGAAGCGGGAGGCCAGGGCATCATCGCCGGAATCAACGCCGCCCTCTACGCGCGGGCGGTCAACTCGGGTCTCTCCGGCTCAGGGACTGCAGCCGGTTCTGCCTATGAGCCTTTCGTGCTCGGCCGCGCGGAAGCGTATATCGGGGTGCTCATCGATGACCTTGTAACCCTCGGCACAAAGGAGCCCTACCGAATGTTCACCGCGCGCGCGGAATACCGGCTGAAGCTGCGGCACGACACGGCCGACGAGCGGCTCACCGAACGGGCCTACGCGATCGGTTTGCAGCGGAGCGAAGCCGTCGAGCGGCTCGAGCGGAAACTCGCGCTCCGCGAGGGGATCACGGAACTCTGGAGCGAACGCAAAGTGAAGACTTCCGACGCCCTTGCCTTCCCGTCGCTCGAAAAGCACGTCGGCAAAAGCTGCGCCGAGGCGCTGCGGGACCCGAACGTGCCCCTTGCCGACATCAGCGCCCTGGACGAGGCGTTCAGCATGTTTCCCCTTGATATCCAGACATCAGCCGAGCTTGAAATACGTTATGTGCACTACATCGGGGCCCAGGACCGGAGACTGGAAAAGCTTAAAAAGATGGAGGGCGCGCGCATTCCCGCCGATTTTGATTACGACGCCATCTCCGGCCTTTCGATGGAATCGAAGCTGAAGCTGAAAAACATCAAGCCCGCGACCCTAGGGCAGGCGTCGCGCATCTCGGGCATGAGACCTTCGGACGTGATGCTGTTAATGGTGTATTTGAGATAAGGGGGACGGGCGGTTGAAACGGGGACTAAAGCCCCGTAGCCAGAAGCTTTGCGGCATCCGCTTCCGTGATTACGTTTTCCTCGACCAGATTGAATATCTGGCGGCTGACGGTATGACCGAAAAAAAGCAGGTCGTCGGTCGCAACCGTTATCGGGATGCCCGCGTCCATCATTTTCTTGATCGGGTGGGATTTCAGGTCCTTTACGGCCCCGAGCATGACGTTGCTCTGCGGGCATACGTTGCATTGAATTTTCCGGTCCGCGAGGAACTGGAGCACCTTGTCATCCTTGGCCGCCCCAATTCCGTGCTGAATCTGGTGCAGGTCAAAATATTCCACAAAATAGCGCACCGAAGCCGCGTCGGAAAACTCCCCGGCATGGGCTTTTTTCTTGAGTCCGAGTTTGGTTGACAGGTCGAACAGGTATTTGAATTCGTCAATGCCCTCGATAATTTCCGGGCCGTACAGGTCGATGCTCTTGAACACCCCGCTCTTCAGCATTGCCGGAGCCCATTGGGCAATTTTTTCCTTGTCAAAGGTTTTACCGAGGCCCAGTTCGGGCCGCATATCGATTTTACCCTTGTACTTGCTTACAAAATCGCTGACCATCCGGAGAAATTTATCAATATCTTCTTTAAAATGAACCATAAAGCCGATATCTATCGAACCTTCAAGGATTGTCACTCCGTCGGCAATGGCGTCCTTGACGGACATATCGATGAGGCTTACCACGTCCTGGGCAGTCTGGCAGCGCGGGCGCGTATATCGGGAAATAATGTCGTGCATATCGTCAAGACCGTTCATGGGCCTCGGGAAATTTTTGATGGGGATGCCGGACCACGCGAGATACGAATTATAATGCATGCCGAGATTCAGGTGATTATGCGCATCGATTTTCGGCTGTGAAATGTAGTACTGCATGTCCCTCATTCGTGTTCCTTGTACAACGATATTTTGTTTCACCTATTGTATCACGCTTCGGAAAAAAATCCAGAAGACAGTGATGGGCAAAAGGTTTCCCTGATTATTTATCGGTAATCCTTACGGGAAACTTGAATTAACCGGTAAAACTTACGTTTTTAACCGCTGCATGACGAAAAGTCTCGGCATTCCGAGACGTAAAATCAGGAAAAGCGCGATTACCGGAATGTAATAGAGTATCGCATAGGCCGAAAGATACCCGTAAAGCGAGGGATCTCCGGTCGAGAATACCTGGAAAAAGGCGAGCGCGGTCGGGAGTTTGTCCGAGGAACTGAGCAGAATGAAAGGCACGATAAAATTGCCCCAGCAGTTGATAAAGGTCGTTACCAGGGTTCCGGTGATCACGGGCAGCAGCTGGGGAAGCAGGATACGGGAGAAAAAAACCCAGTAGGTGGTGCCGTCGATCCTGGACGTTTCCTCGATTTCGCCTGGAATGGTATTCATGAATTGCCTGAGTATCCATATCGTGGAGGGGATGTTGGCCGCGGCGAGGAAAAGAATGGTAATCGGGACCGAGTCGAGCAGTTTCAGGGCAAAAAGCACAAAATAGAGCGGGATGACGAGGGTGCAGAAGGGCAGGCCGCTTAAGAGCAGGATGACCGAAAGAATCGAATCCTCATTTTTCCCTTTCCGGCGGGAGAGGAGCAGGGCACCTGTGAGGGATAATGCGATCGTCAAAAGGCTTACGGCCAAGGAGATTTTCATACCCATCGAAAAAGCCTGGTTATTACGGCTTTTTAAAAGAACCAGCAGAAAATTGTCGCCCGTAAGGCTACCGGAAATTCCGGAGAATGCCTGAAAAATAAGAAAAAGGAGGGGCAGGGCGAAAACGCAGGATATCAGGGTAAGCAGGACATATTCGGCACCCTTTTTTATTGTTTTAAACTTCATTCCCGTATAACCCTTACGTGGATGAGGCTTAGCAACATGCTCAAGCCGAACAGGATAAAGGTCAACGTCAGTCCATAGCCGGTGTCCGAACCTGAAATCGAATTCCTGAATACGAGGACACTCAGGTTTGTTGACCTGAACAGGGGGCCGCCGCCGGTGAGCATGTAGATTAGCCCGAAAACACCGAGATTGTTCAAGGTTAAAAAAGCGGTATTCGATCTTATTGTTTGGCGGATTGAGGGAATAATGATGAAGACAAGAATTTGCGTCTCTGTGGCTCCGTCTGCCCTGGCCGAATCGATGCAGCCGGGAGTCAGGGAATTAAAGGCGTTTTCGTAGGTGAGCAGGGAGTAGGCGGTTCCGCTCCATATTTGGGCTAGAATGATGACGAAGAGGGGATAGTCGATGAGCCAGGCAATGCTTTGTCCTCCCGATCCCTGGATAATGTTGTTGACCAGGCCGTCAATGGAAAAAAGGAGGAAAAAGACAAAGGCGATCGCGACCTCCGGCATAAGCCAGCCGGAGTAGAGACAGGCATGGACGAATTTTCTGAAACCCTCCGCCTTGCCGATCAGGAGACGCGCGATAAAAAAACCGAGCGCCTGCTGTATGCCTATCGCGCACGCAAGAAGGATGACGGTGTTTCGCACTGCCATCAATACCTGCGGATCGGTACACAGTCGGATGTAATTGTTGAAGCCGACAAAGGAAACCTCATCGATCCGCTGGCCGACGAGCATTTGGTCGGTCAGGGAAAAAAAGAGGGAGGCAAGGGCAGGTACCACGAAGAAAAAAAGGAGCAGGGCGAGGGTGGGGGCAAGCAGAAAGGAAAAAATCAGCTGTTCGGTTTTTTTCCTCATCATTTTGAATATTTCCTTATGCGGGCGCTTTCCGGAATAATTTTTTCCATATTGTTTTCGAATTCCTTCATTGCCTGCAGCGGTTTTTTTTCGCCGTTGATCACCGACTCCACCGCGATGCTGACCAGCACCGATACCTGCGGGTATTCGGGTCCGTCGGGCCTGAAACGGGAAAAGTACAGGTAGTCCGACATTTGGTCGGCATACCAGTTATCGGTCCTCCATGACTCGGCCGCCTCCACGTCCCGCCTGACCGGAATGTCTCCGCGGAGAGTGCAGGACAGGGTTTGAATCTCGGGGGAAAGGGCGGACTTGAGGAATTCGAAACTGATGAATTTATTTACCGAGAGCGTCGATATGGCGAGCATCCAGCTTCCGGTCACCGAGGTTTTTCCCTCTGTTTGCTTCGGCATGGGAGAGACGAGAATATTGGTTTTATAAAGGCTTGTCGTGCGCTGTATCGCAGGCCCCAGGCGGCAGGAATTGAGGAGTATGCCGATCTCGCCCGCGTTAAGCTTGCGCGCGAGCGTATCGATGGAATGGCGGCTCAGCATGACGGACCTGGGCAGGCTTTCCATCAGAGCATCCTTCTGGTACAGGTCGTAGATGAAGGTAAGCGAATCGAGCATGCCCTGCGAGGAGGTAACCCATTTTCCGTCTTCGTAGAGCCAGTCATAAGTGCCCGACAGGATAGTGCCGAATGTCTGGAGGGCAGTGCTTTCAGGCTGGGAAGAAGAGCCGGAAAGCCAGAGGGGATATTCTGTTTTAGTTTTCAGTTTTTGCGCGGTTGCCTCTACGTCCGCCCAGGTTTCGGGCATCCATGGAACCGATATGCCCGCCTTTTTGAAGAGCTCCATGTTATAGAAGAGTCCCTGCACCTCGAGGGATATGGGCATTGCATAGTCGAGTCCGTTGGAGCTGACCGTCGCCTTTGTTTTTCCCGGGAATTTGGTAATCCAGTCTTCCCAGGTGTCCGCCATAAAGCCGACGAGAAAGCCCGAGTTGATGAAGGCATGGAGCTGTGCCCCGTCGAAAAGAATCAGGTCTATGGAGGAATCGCTTTTCAGGGCGAGAGAGAGCTTGTTCGCATAATCGGTTTCGCTGCCGAAAACGGGACTCAGGATTACCTTTACGGTGGGATGACTTTTTTCGAAATTGATGACGGCCATGTTCAGCCACCGTGTGTTATCCTCGGTCTCGGTGTCATAATAGACTACCTTTATCGGGATCCGGTCGCGCACGGAAAAGACGACGGGCGCTTCGGTTTTTCCTTCCCTGTCCTGACCCTGTCCTTCGCTTTTCGGCCTGCACGAGAGGAGGGTTGCCGACGAGGCCAGGGACACGAAGGCGCAGAGAAGCAGCAGTGATTTCCGGTATGCCTTTTTCATGCTTCTTCCAGGAGGGTGCGGATGCGCTCGGCTTCTTTCATGATCATGAAGCGGTCATGGATCCCGGTCTTTTCGTAGATGCCGCTTACATAGTTTTTCACGGTCTGTTCCCCGATGCACAGACGCGAGCCGATGTCGAAATTATTGCACCCGTCCGCAATCAGAGCGAGAATCTGCTTTTCCCTTTTTCCCAGCATATCAAGCCATGCGGGAGGGGGGAGCGGACGGGGAGAAGCGGCGAGTGCCCGGTCGGCTTCCCGGGAAATCGTGTCCTTTTGCTCGGCAAGATTCTTTATCAGGTTGTTGGCAATGCCGGGAGATATCATGATGTTGCCCGTGCTGACGCTGCGTATCGTCTGGATAAGTTCTATCATTGATATGTCTTTCAGCAGATAGCCGATAGCCCCGAACTTGAGGGCCTCGAGCACATAATCATCGTCGCCGAAAGTGGTAAGCACCAGTATCTTTATTTTGGGAAGTTCTTTTTTTATTTCCCTGATGGTTTTGACGCCGTCAAGGAGGGGCATGCACACGTCCATCAGGATGATGTCGGGCCACTGTTCATGAGCGAGCTTGATCGCCTCGAGTCCGTCGTTCGCGATTCCGACGACGACCATGTCGTCTGCCCTTGTCTCGATGACCGTTTTCAGGTTGTCCGCGAAGAGTTTCTGGTCGTCGGCGATAAGCACTCGTATTTTTTTTTCGCTCATGATTCTTTCCTCATTGAAAGCATGGGTATTAAAATCCACACCTCGAAACCGCTGTCGAGGTTGCTGTATCCGGTCTTCCCCTCGAGGATGGCGATACGCTCCTGCATGCCGGATAGCCCGATACCCGGAACAACTTCTTTTGATCCCTGTCCGTTGTCGATTACCCTCGCGATAAAATGATCGGCGGGCGTGAGACCCTCAATTCTGAAATCAATTTCCACCGAGGTTGCCTTTCCGTGCTTGAACGAATTGGTAAGAGCTTCCTGGACAAACTGATAGACCGCGCTTTTAATCTTCGGACAGTTTCCCTTTGTTACGTTGCCCCAGGATATGCGGACCGCGATGCCGGTAGCTCCCGAGAAGGTATCGGTGATACGGTGCATCCTGTTCATCCAGGACTCCGCGCTGTCCTCGATGACGCGCAGGTTTCTCAGTGCCTTTCGCGCCGTCTGCAAACCTTCCCTCGTGTGATGTATGGCGTCCGTCAACAGAGACGAAAGCTTTTCGTTCGCCGTTCCGGAAAGGTCGACGGCAACCTCAAGCATGACGCGCAGATTCACCAGGGTGTAGCCCATTATATCATGGATATCGCGTGTGATGCGCTTTCTTTCCTCTTCTGCGGATTTCTTCTCCGCATTGAGCGCGTATTCCTGAAACTGGGTATTCAGCTGATAGACCTGGTCGATGATATTCTGCTGTATAAGAAGTTCCCTGTCCTTTTTCGCGAGCTGGCCCTGGATTATGATGAATTTTCGGGCGGTGGCGGTTATAAGGACCAGGTAGACGAGGAGGACAGGGAAAAAGGCGTATGAAGGAATCGTGATGGCGATTCCCCAGGCGCGCCGCGGCAGGAGCAGGATAAAAACCAGAATGACCGCCTGAAATATGAATGAGGCGAACCACCTGCGGTCCAGGATGAGAACGGCCTCAACGCTGAAAACGGAGAGAAGCAGGGTATAGAGCGCCGGGCTGTTCCCCGATGGATAGAGGATAACAAGGGCGAAAAGGGCCTTAATGAAGAGTATTGTGATAATTCGGGTATGGAAACGGTTGATATAACCGAGGTGGAAAAGAAGGGGGCCTGTCAGGGTAAAAAGAAGAATCTGCAGATGCCTCGTCTGATACAGGGGGTTGAGCGTATCGGAGGAGAGCTGGAGGTAGAGTATAAAATAGAAAATGCAGGAAAGGAATATCCTGGACAGTGTTTTCATATTGATAGTATAGCGTACCTCTCGAGGGCTTGGGAAGAAAAAAAATCCGGACCGGGCAGGGGGAGGAGAGTCCGCCCTGACCGGCCCGGATTAAATCATAAGAAAGGAAGGACTCAATTACTTGATCGAGGCAAGGTTGTCGAGGGTGGCAACGGTTACGCCGGTATCAATGGTCTTTCCGCCGAAGTCTTCGCCCTTGACCGCACGGACGCCGGCATCAACGCCCTTGTAGCCCATGACGTAGGGATTCTGGACCATGGTCGCCTGGATTGCTTTCTGCTGGATAAGGGCCTTGGTGTCATTCGAGAAGTCGAATCCGACAACCATGATCTTTCCGGCTTTTCCGGTCTGCACTACAGCCTGAGCGAGACCTACCGTCGATCCTTCATTGCAGCCGTAGAATCCCGCGAGGTCGGGGTTGGCGGTCATGAAGTCAAGAGCCTGGTTCATGGCTTTTGTCTTGTCTCCGTCCGAGTACTGCACTCCGACGATAACTACGTTCGGGAACTTGGCTTTCATCTCGGCCTTGAACTCGTTTTCACGGGTCATGGTCGTGCCGGCTCCGGCCTGTGCGTTGATGATCGCGACTTTTCCCTTTCCGCCGATAAGCGCGCCGAGTGTGTCGGCTGCGGTGCGTGCGGCCTGACCGTTGTCGGTTGCGAAGAATGCGTCATATTTTGTTGTGCTTACGCCTGAGTCAATCATGATTACCTTGATTCCTGCGGCTTTGGCTTTTTCAACGCCGGGGGAAAGCGCGTCCTTGTTGAGGGGAGCGAGCATGATTACGTTGGCGCGTTTTGTGATTGCGTCCTCAACCATCTGAAGCTGAACGTTTGCGTCAACTTTTCCAGGGGGTGCGTTGAAAGTCAATTCGACGTTTCCAAGCTCTGCGGCTTTTGCCTCGGCTCCGGCTTTTACTTTCAGCCAGTGTTCATCGATTGAATCCATAGTGATCAATGTGATCTTGATTTTTCCGCTTCCGGCGGCTTCTTTCTTGCCGGCAGCGAATACCATGGTGCTGCAAGCCATTGCAACAAACAGCGCGACTAACAAAACTCTCTTCATACTGTCCTCCTTAAGGAACTTTCTATACATACCGGCTTTTTGCCGGAGATAACCATTGCAGGGAAAAAATCAGTCTTTACGTTTGATGCGGTCCATGAATACGGAGCCCACGATTACTACGCCGATGATGATTTTCTGGATAAAGGGGGAGACGCCGACCAGGTTCAATCCGTTGCGCAGGATGCCGATGATGAATGCTCCGATGAAGGTTCCCCCGATGAGTCCTTCGCCCCCGAGCGTGCTGGTTCCGCCGATTACCGAGGAGGCAACCGCGTCGAGCTCGTATCCGTCGCCCGCAGAAGGCTGGGACGAGATGATGCGCGCTGCCATGATGAGTCCCGCGAAGGCCGCGAGGAAACCGCTGATCACGTACACCTTGATGAGTACGGCTTTGGTATCGATGCCGGACAGGCGGGCCGCGTCAAGATTGCTTCCGGTCGCGTAGACATGCCGTCCCAGTTTTGTCCGGGCGAGGACAAAGCCGAAGATAACCGTAAGGACTACCATCAGGATTACCGGTATAGGAATGCCCGCGATGCTTCCGGTTCCCATGATCGTGAAGTTTTTGGGAAGCCCCGAAATCGGGATACCCTGGGTAAGGGTGAGGGAAACGCCGCGGATCGCGGTCATCGTGCCGAGGGTGGCGATGAAGGGAGGTATCCGTCCATAGGAGACCATGACACCGTTCAGGAGGCCGACGAGGCAGCCCGAGAGAAGCGCCATCGTGATGGCCACCGGGATAGGCAGTCCCGCTGCCATCGCCATACCGGCAACCATGCCCGAGAGCGCTATGTTCGATCCGATGGAAAGGTCGATACCCGTCGTGATCATGACATAGGTTTGCCCTATCGCGATTATCGCGATTATCGCGGTTTGCGTCGCCACGGTGAGCAGGTTGTTCACGCTCAGGAAGTAGGGGCTCAGGATGGTGAATATAATCCCGATTACAAAGAGCCCGGAAAATGTTGAAAGAAGCTGTTTATTCTCGCGGGAAACATTCTTTAAAAGTCCCGGTCGTCCGCTTGTAAATGCTGCCATAATAACTCGTTCTCCTTTATGCAAACTGTGTTGCGTAGTGCAGGATTTCTTCCTGTGTGGTATTCTGCGTGACAAGGTCCGCCTTGATCTGTCCGTTGCACATGACCAGAACCCGGTCGGACATCCCGAGTATCTCCGTGAGCTCCGAAGACACGAACAGTACGCCGATGCCCTGCTTTTTCAACTCGTTCATGATGCTGTAGATTTCAACCTTTGCCGCAACGTCGATTCCGCGGGTCGGCTCGTCGAACATGACTACCTTTGCGTCGCGGAGAAGCCATTTACCCACGACGATTTTCTGCTGGTTGCCGCCTGAAAGGTTCCGGACATACTGGTGGAGGCTCGGTGTCTTGATCTTGAGATTGTTGATCATTTTCCCCGCGAGCACGGAGGACTTTTTATTGTTTATCAGGCCCAGGGACGACATCATGTCGAGGTTCGGCAGGCTGATATTGTCGATGACGCTGAGCTTCACGCAGAGCCCGTCATGCTTCCTGTCTTCCGGAACCATGAATAGGCCCGTCTTGATCGAGTCCAGCGGCTGTCTGATAGTTATCTTTTTTCCGTCAAGGAAGATTTCTCCGCTTTCTTTCGCGTCAGCACCGAAGAGGGCCCGGATTGTTTCGGTCCGTCCCGCGCCCATAAGTCCCGCGAAGCCAAGTATCTCGCCCTCGCGGAGGGAGAAGGAAACGTCGCGCACGTTTTTTCCCGCATTCAGGTGCTGCACGTCGAGCAGTGTTTTGCCCATGGGGCAGACAACACGCGGATATTTTTCCTTCAGGTCCCGTCCGACCATTTTCGAGATTATCTCGGGAAGGGTGATGTCCTTGAAATTGTGGTTTGAAATAAACTTTCCGTCACGGAGAATGGTAATCCGGTCGGTAATCTGCGCAAGTTCTTCCAGCCGGTGGGAGATATAGATGATTCCCTTCCCCTGTTTTTTCAGCTCGATAATAATGCGGAAAAGGTCGTCTATTTCCTTGTCGGTGAGGGCCGATGTCGGCTCGTCCATTATTATGATCTGGGCATTCATCGACAGGGTCTTGCAGATTTCTACCATTTGCTGTTTTGAGACCGGTAAGTCCCTGATCAATGCCTTCGGATCGAGTTCCACATTCAGGTGATCGAGCAGTTCCTGCGCCATTTTGTTCTGGTCTTTGTTATTGGTCAGACCGAGCGTCGTCTTTTCGCGTCCAAGAAAGATATTTTCCGCAACGGTCAGGTGACCGCAGAGATTCAGTTCCTGGTGGATTATTCCGATTCCGAGTTCCTGTGCGCGGGAAGGACTGTGAATCTCGACCTTCTGTCCGCGGATAAATATATCACCCTCGTCTTTTATATAGACGCCGGAAATTATTTTCATCAAAGTCGATTTGCCCGCGCCGTTTTCGCCGAGCAGGGCATGAACTTCGCCCTCTGCAAGATCGAAGCTCACGTCGGAGAGCGCCTGGACGCCGGAAAATGCTTTTGATATATGTGTTGCCCTGAGAAGAGCTTCGCTCATTCGTTGGCCTCCTTTATGTTTTGACTATAACATGTGCGTTTCTCTCTTGCGTGTAACACCTATGAAAAAAGTACCATTTTGGTACACCGGTACCGGAGAAATAGTACTGGTGCCCTACGAAATAGTACCGCGGTACTATTTTAGGACTTGTACAACAGCAGGGAAACGTACTAAAACGGTTTAACGACTTTTAACAAGACTGCTTTTCCATTGGAGGAATCGACTTTGAAAAAAATACATTCGCTATTTAGGGTACTTTTTACCGTTTCCCTGCTGCTGACCGGGTGTTCGAGCGGACCCGGGACCGAAAGTGCTTCCCCTCCATCCGTTCCTTCAACTCCCGACAGAACAGCGCGTCTTTTTGAGTGGGTTGGAGACAAGAACTATAAAAGTCCGAAAAACGAGGTAATCAATGCATCTTCTGCGGTCAATCAGTCCACAGGACTTGCCTCGGACTGGTACAAGGATTCCACGGTCTATCATATTTGGGTAAAATCCTTCAATGACTACGACGGCGACGGGGTCGGGGACTTTCGCGGCATCACTGCGAAACTGGACTATATAAAGAACGATCTCGGTGCGGACACTATCTGGCTTTCTCCTGTCTTTGACTGCGCGGGAAAAGGAAGGACGGAGTCATTCAATATGCACGGGTATGACACGACCGACTATTATGCGGTAAACGATTATTTCGGAAACGAGGAACAGCTCTTGGAGCTTTTGCGCGAAGCCCATAAAAAAGGCATGAAGGTTATCTTTGACTTCGTTCCCAACCATACCTCGAGCAATAATCCCTGGTTCCTTTTATCCGCAAAGGATGAAGACGGGAAGGGCGCCTGGTACCTGTGGAATGAGGTAAGGCTGCCCTGGAGTCCGATGGGAAATTCGAACACCTGGTATTTCAATATCAACCGGCAGGCAAATTATTACGGGGCTTTCGGTTCGGGCATGCCTGACCTGAACTTCCGCAACTACGAGGTACGGGAGGAAATGAAAAACGTCGTGCGGTACTGGCTCAACAGGGGCTTTGACGGAGTACGCATCGACGCGGTCCGCTATATGCTGGAAGACGCGGGAACCGGCGCCCAGATTGACCGGCCGGGCACCCATGACTTTTTCAATGAGCTCCGAACCGAGGTTCTGGATCCTTATACCGCCCTCGGCTCCCCCAAATTCATGGTCGCGGAAGCGTGGATAAACGGCAACAGGCCCGCTCTTCAAACCTACTTCGGAACAGACGCAAAACCGGAGTTTCAGATGCTCTTTGATTTTGATTTTTCCGGTCAGGTAAGCGCAGCCGTAAAGGCGAAAAATTCCGCGCTCTTTTCTACCATTCAGTTTTGGGCCGACCGCGCAGTACTCAAGAGCGGACGATCTGCATTTTTCCTGAGCAACCACGACAACCTTTCGAGCCGTCCCGCGAGCGTGTACACCAACCCCGCCCAGCTCAGGCTTGCGACGGCCCTTGAGCTTCTTGCTCCGGCAACTCCGTTCATCTACTATGCAAACGAGATCGGCCAGGCCGACGCTGCCGGCTACCGGGGCGAGGATATCCGTCTCCGCTACAAGCTGGACTGGAAACTGGAAGCATTGGAGAAAGCCCGGCCCGATTCGATTCTTAACCTGCACAAAGCCTTTATCGGAGCGCGGTCCTTGTATCCCGCCCTCCGTCGCGGCGCATACGGGCAAGTGAGCTCGCCAGACGCCACGGTCTGCGCCTACACCCTTTCGCATGAAGGAAAAACCGTTCTGTGCGTTTTCAATCTGACTGGAACTCCGGTGGACAAAATCGAGCTTACCCTTGCGGAAGGGGTGCCTGAGGGATCCTGGGGAACGGTAATCGGAACTGCCTCTGTTGCTTCCGGCCTTTCGGGCGGCAGAAAAGCGACCCTTTCGGGTCTTCCTGCCTATGGCTTTGCTTTGTGTGCGCTGGGCGGCGGTGTCGTGGAAAATCTGTTCGCCTATTGATTTTTATCTGGAACGGGGCTCCTCTGGGGGCGCGCAGGAATCTCTCTCGATCAGCTGCATGATGATGTGGTCCTGGATGATTCCTGCCGTTCCTTTCATTTCGAGACTGTCGATAAACAGTTCGGCCGCACGGCGTGCGAGGGCAAAAATATCCTGGCGGAAGGTCGTCAGGGCCGGTGTTATTCTGGTAGCACCGCCGGTGTCATCGACGCCTATTATGGAAAAATCTCTAGGGATTATATAGCCGTTTTCCTGCAGGTAGGTGATGGCCGAAATCGCCATCGTATCGTTGGCGCAAAAAATCGCGGTGGGTCTGTCCTCCGTTTTTTTCTCGAGCAGAACCTTCACCGCTTCGCGTGCCTCGAGGGGCATGTATTCACCCATCACGACATCCTCGCTTTTAAACGGAAGGCCGGCCTTGTGCATCGCGTTTTTATAGCCCTGCAGCCGGTTTACCGCGGATGCGTGGTTCATTGCGCCCGCGATATGGGCGATGCGGCGGTGACCGAGCCGTATCAGGTAGGTCGTCGCCTCTTCGCCGCAATGCAGATCGTTGTAGCCGACAAAACTCAATTCGGGAAGATCGGTGCGCTCGCCGTTGACGAGGATAGTCGGGTATCCCAGTTTTACGAGTTCGGACAGGTAGTGCTGGTCCAGATAGGGAGTGGCGATAAGAAGCCCGTCGACCCGTTTGCCCGCGAAAAGGTCGTTCCACAGCTTGTGGTCCAGAAACCGCTGGTCGCTTACCTCAAGGAGCATCTGGTAGCCCTTGTCCCTCACTGCTTCAAGGGTTCCCCTCATGAGTTCGAGGAAGTAGGGGTCGGCGAAGGCAGCTGACCAGGGGGGCATGACCAGGGCCACCATGTGGGAGCGGCCGGAAGAAAGCCTGCGCGCCTGCGCGTCGGGGATATATTTTAAATCCTTGATGATTGACCAGACCCGTTCCCGTGTTTCGGCGGATATTCCGGGCGCATTGTTGAGTACCAGAGAAACCGTCGAGTTGGAAACCTTTGCCTCCCGGGCAACATCTTTCATCGTTATCTTCGTCATTTTCTTCATCGGGGATAATTAACCTTAAGGTTTAATAAACCTTTTATATACCAATCTGTCAAGAACCCCGAAAAACAACCCCAACTTCACTTTTTCGACATTATATACTACTGATGTCTTAGCACAATTTTTTAAAAAAAAATGTAAATTCGTAAAAAAAAGTTACATAAAACAGGAAAGTGATGCTATACTGCGTTAAATCGGTTTACTAAAACGATTTAATAAAACGGTTGAATAGTGCGTGCACTAAAACTATGACTTATGGGGGACTTTTTTGAAACATTTTAACAGATTTGCAGCCTTAATGCTGATTATCATCTCACTCGCCTTGATTGCATCCTGCGCCACCGGCGATAAAAGCGCCAAAAAAGAAATAACCGCTGCAGTACAGACTGCCTCTGCTCCGGCCAAGGGACTTCTCTCGGGTATTCCGGGTTCTTTCGAGAACGCCGCCCCTGCAGGACTGCCTGCCATTCTCGCCTTGAATCAGAAACTCGCTCCCAAAGCGGATGAGCTGGTTATCTATTACGTCCGCAAGGATGCCGCTTACGCTCCCTGGGCTCTGTGGCTTTGGGCCATTCCCGGCGGAGACGGCGCTGCCGCCTCTCCGAAAACCCAGGAATGGACAGTTGAGGACGGAATCGGCTATATGCGCATCAAGCTTGACGGTTCGAATCTCGGCGGAGTAAAACCTGTCGGAAACGACGGACAGTTCGGTATGATAGTCCGCCAGAAAGCAGGATGGACCAAGGACGGCGATGAAGACCGCCAGTGGGATATCAATGTTTCCAACGTAGTCGTCATTTTCTCCGGCGATTCTTCCACCTACGCTGCCAGGGAATACAAGCCCAAGGCATTGTCCGCGGTTCTTTCGTCCACTACCGAAATACAGGTAATGCTGAGCGGCCGTTACGGGCTGGATACTGACGGCGGTCCTTCCGGCTTCACGGTTGCTTCAAAGGCCGGCAAGGTCTACAAGATCGCGAAAGTCCTCAATACGGAAAGCATGAAGGATTCTTCCTTGAACTATGCGAAAAAAGTCACCATACAGCTTGCGGAAAGCGTGAGCGCTTCCGATGCTCTTGTCCTGCAAAACAGTGTATTTGAGGGCGACAAAAAAATTGACGGGACAAAGCTCGCGGTCAAGATGGCTGAGGCTTCAATGCCTGCCAAAGACGCCGTTCTCGGCGCCGTGTATGACCGCGTGAAAAAATCTGTTTTCTTCAGCGTGTGGGCGCCTACCTCGTCGGCCGTATCGGTCAATATCTACAAAAGCGACCGGGCCGCGAAGGCCGATTATAGTCTTCCCCTGACTCTCGACGCAAAGAACGGCGTGTGGACAGGTTATTTCGCCGATGCGGACGCGAACGGTTTCTTCTATGATTACGCCGTTACCAATTCGAAGGGAACCATGACCGCCCTCGATCCTTATGCCCGCTCTATGGCAGCCTATCACAATGAAGGCGGCAGCGGACGCGGCGCGATTGTTGACCTGAAGGACGCGCGTTCTCTCCCCGCAGGCGGCATGAGCGCCTCGTATGTTTCGCTCAAGCAGCGCGAAGATGCAATTATTTATGAAGTTTCCGTGCGCGACATAAGCATCAGTCCCGATTCCGGAGTAAAGGCAAAGGGGGGAACCTACAAGGCATTCATCGAGAAAATTCCCTACCTGAAATCTCTCGGCGTAACCCATGTGCAGCTCATGCCGGTGGTAAACTTTTATTTCACCGACGAGACAAAACAGGATTATGAAGGCGCGGGTACGGTCAGCGGAAATAACTATAACTGGGGATACGATCCTCATAACTATTTCACTCCTGAAGGCTGGTATTCTTCTAACCCCGCCGATCCTTATGTCCGCGTCGCGGAACTCCGCGCCTTGATCAATGAATGCCACAAGGCTGGTCTCGGCGTGCTCCTCGACGTCGTCTACAATCACATGGCAGGAGTTTCCTTCCTTGACGATATCGTTCCCGGCTATTACTTCCGCATGAACGCCCAGGGAAAGCTGACGAGCAATTCCGGCTGCGGCAACGACGTGGCGACCGAGCGCATCATGGCCCGCAAACTCATCGTCGACTCCGTCCGCCACTGGGTGCAGGAATACAAAGTCGACGGATTCCGCTTCGACTTGATGGGACTCATGGACACGCAGACGGTGCTCGACTCCTATGCGGCCGCGAAGGCAATAAATCCGGACACTCTCTTTGAGGGAGAGGGATGGAAAATGTACAACGGCGCAACCGGGACCTACGGCATGGACCAGAACTACATGAGCAAGACCGACTCGGTATCAGTGTTCAATGACGAGTTCCGCGATCTCCTGAAGGCGGGTGGTATGAGCGACGCGGGTCAGGGCTTCATCACCAAAAAAGGACCTGCCTCGGAAAATCTTTTCCGAAACCTTCTCGGCCAGCCCCAGCTTAATTTCAAGGCCGATGATCCGGGCGACAACCTTTTGTATATCGACGCCCATGACGGACTGACCTTGCACGATACCATTTCCTATAATGCGAAACTTGACGATTCGATTCCGGGACAGAAAACAGAAATTGCAAAACGGATCGAGATGGGTAACTTCTTTGTGCTTACCTCCCAGGGGGTTTCCTTCCTTCACGGCGGACAGGAACGCGGACGGACAAAACCAAATCTTTCGAAGTCTAAGAACGAATCGCTCGGGGCATTCGTGCGGAATACGTATGATTCCTCGGACAACATCAACCAGATCGTCTGGACCCTTGACGGCGATTACCAGAGGGTGCTCGACTATACAAAGGGCATGATCGCCCTCCGCAGAAACTTTGACGTGTTTCGCATCGGCGACATGGCGAAAATAAACGCATCGGCAAGGCTCCTCCTTTCTCCGGAAGACGATCGGCTTACCATCGGCTACTCGATCGACTGGACCGACGGCAAGTGGTTCGTCCTGGCGAACGCACAGAACAAAGCAATGACCTTTGATGTGGGCGCCGATGCAACGGGCGCGACTGTGTTCGCCGACGCGAACGGCGCCGATATCTCCGGAATAAAAAAACCGGCTGGGCTTTCCGTCGCAAAAAACCTTGTTACGGTGGATAGCCTCACCTCAGTGATTATCAGAATTGCAAAATAGCAAATATTGAAAGGAAATGAGGAGGGGGAAACGGTATGTGAGCGGCGATTTCGCTAACCGGCTGATGTAGAAAGTAGAATGACGAAAAAACTCAATATGAGAATTATTTGTAAAGAGACGGGATATCAGTATTCGCGCTGAAGAAGCAACGCGCGCTCAGGGAATGCTGAAACAAAACCTCTCGGGGAGAAAGATGTGATCAAGAGATTTTTAATGACAATGGCAATGGCGCTCTGCGTTCTGTCGGCGTCCAACGCGGAAATTCAGGTCAAGGATCTGGATGGTACCAATGTTGAAATTACCTTCACCTACAAAGATGCCAAGGCATCCGAGATGGGGGCAATCGGTTCCTTCAACAGCTGGACAGTACCGGGCACCGCGATGACCAAAAACGTCGACGGTGTGTGGGAAGTAAAGATAAAAGCGCTTGCAACTGACGAGATTCAGTACAAGTTTTATTCAGGCGGCACCTGGATCGTCGACACTATGTCCCCGGACAAGAAAGACGACGGTTACGGCGGCACCAACGGGCTTATCATAGTAGCGGACATTCTTTCGGGTGTGACGCCCGCAGTGCCCAATGCCGCACCCGCGGCGACGGCCGCAGACGGAGATGCCTCTGAGCCGGTCGCGAAGGTATATCCGAGCAAGCTCAATTTCGGCATGTACACGATCATCGGATCAAAAACGACGTTTTCAACTCAAGGCGTGGTTGACAAGACGGATAAGGGCCTTGAAACCGACTCCACCGGACTATTCGGAAAGTCATTCTGGAAAATCGGCGGCACCCTGCTGCCGAATGTAACGGCCTGGTTCGAGATGAAGGCTTTTGAGGGATATAAACCCGTGTGGGCCCAGGATGCCCGCGGCGTTGTCAGCCCCAAGCTGAATGACGGAGCTGCCGGACTCGGCGTGGGACTCGCGACCAATCCGGTCAATTATATCAATGGAGGGAATTCAGTAATAAATTCCCTCAAGACGGGACTTGATACTCCCTATATCGTCTGGGAAACCGGCTACGGGTATGCCAAGCCGCAAAAACGCACTGCCGTTCTGTGGGAAACCCTCGGCGAGCGGGACGCGAACAATGGGTATATGAGATTCGATCTTGGCCCAAAACTGAAAAAGGCCGGAGATTACACGATCGAGGCAACCATTGCTCCGAACATGATATTCGGAACCTACAGTATGTTTTCCTGGCTCGGTGTTTCTGCAGGCCCGGTCAAAGCGGACTTTCAGTATGATTTCAAATCAGCCGAAGGAGCAAAGCTTGAGAAAATATTCAACAAGATTTATCACCAGGATTACATCCTTGGAATAAAAACAAAGATTGCGTCAGTCGATGTAAGCGCGCAGGGAATGCTGAATCAATTCAGCGAAGCCGACTTCGAGGCAAGAAAAAACACGGCCGGAGAAGTCAAGGCGTCCTGGACCCTTCCGAAAGACGTATTCGGCGTAACGGCGGGATACCGATATACCGGTGACGGCTCGGAACTTCTGTATGGAACAAACGCGGATGCTCTTGGCGACAAGGGTAAGCAGCGTGTCCTGATGAATTTTTTCGGAAAACCCGTCGAGTCGGTCAAGATCGGCGTGGATACGAGCGTTACGCTGACTTCGAACTATATCAGCGAGAATGCCTACGAGCTTTATGCAAAGCCGTATACCGAATTAAATCTTGCTGAAACTCTCGGAAAAAAGTCCTCGCTGAATGTGTATATCAAGACTAAATATAATCTTCGCGACAACACGGAATACGCCGGAAGTGAAAGCCGTTTTCTTTTCAATGAGGCGGGCGCGAAGCTTTCCATAACCGATCCGGTGAAGGGAAAGCTCAATACGCTTGATGTCTACTACGGTCTCAACAACAGCGACGACAATAAAATGTTCAATACCCTGATTGCGGTATTCGGTCTCCCCAAGGATGCGACAGTCGAGCTCGGTCTTGGAATCCGCACCGTCCATGACAGTGCCTCGGGCAAGATCAAGGACAACAACAATCTGATGGGATTCTCCCTCGGTTCATCCTGGAAGATTCCCTCGTCCAGGCTGAAAACCCCGCTTTTGTACGGAGCCTTTGTATACAACATGGATCCCTACGATGACGGCAGTAACAGCCTGAAATTCGTCGACTATGTCACGGACGGCGGAGTGAACAAGAATGACGGCAAGGCCCAGCTGCGGCTCCTGCTCAAGTGGGACTTCTAACATGAGGAAGATGCAAATGAAAAACACGATAAAATTCGGCGCTCTCGCATTGCTGATGGGCCTGTTATTGAGCGGATGCGGAACCGCATTCCACAACGGAACGGAGATGGCTCTTTCAAAAGTGGTGCTTACCGGATTGCCGGTAAATCCATATACCCCCGGCACGGTAATGGTTTTTTCCTATGCCAATGTAACCGGCGACGGAAAATGGATTCATGACACACCGGCCAATCTTACTGATCCAAAATGGCAGAGTATTGTTGCCTCCGATGGGTCTTTGACGTTTAATTTTACGCCCCCTCTCCAGATCACGACGGGGACGCTGAAGTTTCTGCTTATTGATCCGGAGACAAAATGGTCAACTTTTCAGATCGACAAGAAACATAGCGGCAAAAAAGGCGGCGACGCGGAACTGGACAATCAGTGGTCCGGATCCGTCAACCCAGTCACACTCACCGGCAAGGTTAGCGGTGATGACGTGACCTGGGCATTCGAGTAACAGGAGGAAGATGTGAATTACAAGAAATTTGTCTTAACAATTGCAGCCCTGCTGTGCCTCTGCATGACCGGTTTTGCTGAAATAGCTGTCAAGGATCTGGGATCCGGCAAGGTAGAAATTACCTTTACCTACAAGGATGACAAGGCCTCGGAAATGGGAGCCATCGGCTCATTCAACAGCTGGACGGTCCCCGGCACGGCAATGACGCGGAACGGGGCAAACCTGTGGGAAATTACGGTGCCTGCCTTGGCTACCGACGAGATTCAATACAAATTCTACTCGAACGGTTCATGGATCGTCGACGCGATGTCTCCGGATAAAAAGGATGACGGGTACGGCGGAACCAACGGTTTGATAATCGTTGCGGATATCCTTTCGGGTGTTACGCCCGCAGTTCCCGGTGTCGCTCCTGTCGCCGTCAAGACGGCCGTCAAGGCGGCGGTCGGCGGAAGGCAGAAGGTCAGCTTCGGAACTATGACGTATCTGGAAAGCGATACCACATTCGATACCGGCGACAAAAAATTCAAGCCGCTGGGGACTGCCCTTAATGCGAAATCGGTGTGGAAGTTCAACGGCGATCTCGTTGCCGGCATGCCGGGCCGCATCGAGATCACCACCTATAACGGACACTCGAAGATCATTGACAAGGGTGGTATTGAAGCGGCGGATGGTCTCCAGAACCTCGCTGCAGGGCTTGTTTTCAATCCTCTCTATTATTTGGGTGGAAACAAAAAACCTTCACTGGACAAGTTCAGTTTCGGTTTTGACACACCCTTCCTCGTATATGAAACGGGGTATGTGAATTCTTTGCTTCCTGCCCATAAAAACCTGCTTTGGGACACTGTAGTGGATACTCAGCTTGCCAATGACGGTTACAGTTCCTTCGCTCTCGGAACGAAACTCAAGAATATCGGGGATGTTGCCATTGATGCCGCCATCGTGCCGAACAAAAGTCAAACCGGCTTCTTCGGCATGTACGGATTTACAAGCGCAGAAGCAGGCATCGTGAAGGCGGAAGTGCAGTACGAGATGCTTTCATCCAATAAAACCGAGGAAGCAAAGATATTCAAGGATCTGGCCCAGCAGAATATCCTCGCCGGCGCAAGTGCATCGATGGATGGCTTCACGTTGACCGCGCAGGGTCTCGTTTCTTCGTATCTGAAGGACAGCCCGGGAGACAAAGTTTCCGCCAAGGAAAAAGTTGCGCTGAGCATCCTTTTCGGATATGCCGATTACTATGAAACTTGGGGCGCAAATGCAAGATATGATTATCGCGGCGGACTTGGAGCAAAAATGCTCTATGCCGACAACGCCGAGGTAATCGGTCTTCCAGCGACGCAGAAGGCCGATCTAAACGGCTTCTACAAGATCGGATACTGGTTTACCGGAAAGGGAGATCTTTCGGCTGTGCTCGCGACCGAGAAACCTCTCACTGTGAACATTCCCGTGATGATCAAGCCTGGCGTCATCGTTAATCTTGAAACCCTGAAGTTCATGCCTCTGACCGTGGAAGTGGCGACTCAGTTTTGCTATGACACGAAACCAATAGTCGGAGATAAATCTTTCAACCTCAAATGGGCCGGCGCAAAGCTCGCGTTCGGCGCCCTGGTACCGGGTGTCCTCGATGGAATAGACGTGTATTACAAGATGGACAGGACAAACAAGGATGTCATGTTCAACTCACTGCTTTCGGAATTTAACCTTGCGCATGCCCTCAAGGCACAGGCTGGCTTTGGACTCCGTTCCGGTACGGGCGTGGTCAACGCCTTGGGCTTTGCTCTCGGCGTCAACTATGTGCTTCCGATTCCCGCTGCGAAGACTCCTGTTGTGTACTCACAGTTTGTCTACAACATGGATCCATACAATGAGGAAGGTTCCTATACCTATGACATCACCGATTTCGGTCCGGATAACGGAATAGCCGGTTCTGATGGAACGGGCGCTCTCCGCTTCGGGATGAAGTGGGATTTTTAAGTGTATCTATCATGACTGGTCACAACGGGCTTTCGTCCGTTGCCCAGCATGTAAGCACTGCACAGTTGTGCAGTTAAGAGGACAGGAAAATGAAAAAGATTGTATTAGCATTGTTTTCTCTCGCCATTTTGTTCAGCTTCGTAAGCTGCGATCTGGGTACCAGCGCAGATCCGGCCGCGACCGTTGAAACCACCACGGACGACGCTCTTGACCCGCTGCTTGTGACCTCAACCTGGAAGATCAAGGGAACTTTTGACAGCTGGACTGCTCATGCTTTATCTGTTGACGCGACGAACTCGAATATTCTTTTGTATAAATATACGGGTCTCCGCGCTTTGGACTACAGCTTTGCCCTTGTTAACGAAGCCGGTCACGATGTTTGGCTGAGTGCCGCTGCAGTAGAAGTAGCGAATACGCCTTTCACCATGGACAAAATGGATGATGTCGGTGAGCATTTCAATCCTTCGTTCACCGCACTGAAGACGACCTATCTTGTAAAGGTCGATATCACAGATCCCCTTCTTCCTGTTGTAACCCTGATCGCTGGGACAACTGACGCGACACCGTACTCCGAAGCTGAATTCGCCGAAGGCCTGAAAATTTCAGGAATGTTCAAAACTATCAACGGTGTTGCGACTTCTAATTGGACGACCACGGCTGGTACCTATGATTCCGCAGCACATACGGTATCTTTCGTGGTAACCGGTTCTGCTACAGACGTGAATTTCTATCTGCCCTCGCTTGACGGTGGACTGAAAAATGTTACTGTTGCCAGTCCGACTGTACTTGACGGATCAGTTACCGCAGGAGCGTTCGCAACCAGTGGTTCGGATGCCTCAATAACCGGTATACCGAACAAAGACTCCGTATTGACCATCGTTGTGGCCATTGATACCGCTCAGGCAACGACCGCTAAATATTCGATGACAGTAAAGCTTACAGCAGTCGGAGTGGCCGCCGGCTGGACTGCCACTGAAGCCGAGATCGCCGCTGCGCTGAAAATCAAGGGAAATGAATTCACCTCGATCGACGGTGTCGCTGTCGCTGTGTGGACTGAAGCTGCCGGAATCTACGTTGCCGGAAGTCATACTGTTTCCTGGGACGTGACAATCACCGATGTAGCCGGCGAATTCGGATTCAGCTCCATTGATGACTTTGTCAAGTCCGCCGCTGTTGTCGCCCCTGCGTCGGGAGTTTCTGCTGCTGCAGTGGAACTGGTAAAAACAGGTTCCAGCAATTCGAAGATCACTTCAGCTGTGAATAACACTGTGTACCACATTGCAGTCGTACTCGATGCGACGAAAGCGGTTGGTGCCGGACGTTACATGATGACGGTTTCTCGCCCCTGATCCTTTCTTGAAAAAGATCAGCCTTTTCACCAGGAAAGGCTGATCTGCCCCATCGCACGAATCTTTTTTCCTCCAGCCCGTTCTATCTTCATTTAGAACGGGCTTTCCTTTTATTCATGTCAGCGCTCTGCTTCGCCGTAGAAGTCCTGCGGTTTACCGCACAGTATTTTCAGCAATGAAATTATTTATCGAATCAAAATAAAGTCTTTGATCTATAAATTCCAGGTTGTTGTGTCCCCCGCCTTCGATGGCGACGAACGTTTTCTTTCCGTCATACGCGTCAAATATTTTTTTCCCCTGAGAGAAGGGTATGACTTCGTCCCCTGTTCCATGAACAATCAAAAGGGGAGAGCGGATATTGTTTATTTTGCCGATTGAATCAAACGATTTTCCCGCGAATATTTCCGCGCTGCCGACGTTCATTTTTCGTGCCATATCCGTACCGCTTGTGAGGGGAGTAATCAGAATGAGACCAAGAGTATTCTGATTTTGGGCTGCATCGACGGCGACTGCGGTTCCTATCGATCTGCCGTACACGATAATGTTTCCGCTTTTATATCCCAGGACTTTTTGCGTATAGTCAAGGGTCGACCTGCCGTCTTTGTAAACGCCGGCCTCGGTCGTTTTTCCCTGGCTTCCGGCATAGCCGCGATAGCTGACTATAAGCACATCGACGCCCATTTCATATAGCCGGTTTGCCTCTTCCATCCGGTGATACATGTTTCCCGCGTTGCCGTGAAAATAAATCAGAAGCCTGCTTTTTGCGGTAAGGGACCCATGACTGAAGTACAGGGCCTCCAGTTTCACCCTGTCGCTCGTCATTATGTTAATTAGTTGAACGCAAGAGGGCAGCGAGCTTTCCGGAATAAGGGTTTTCCGGTCAGGATAAAAAGCGAATTTGTTAATCAGGCCGCTGCACGAGGCAACAAGAGTCAGCGATGCAAGCATGAGCGTAATACGTAATATGGATATTTTTTTCATGGGTTTCCCTTTTTCTAGGACGTATGAACCGTGGTTCAGCTTACCCGTATAGCTCTTCCGCTTCTGAGGTAAAACAGCCATGTTTCGGCTTCGCTGCCGCGGAGGTCTTTCGCGGCTTTCCGATAGACGGCCAGCTGTTCGGCGTGCAGTGCTGGATTCTCGGTTTTATCGGTTTTATAGTCGACTATATACAGGGTGCCGCCATGTTCGAAGATGAGGTCAATCTGTCCGGTGATGGTCAGTTTTTTTCCGTAATAGTCGTAATGGGTGATGAATCCATATTCGTTTTCGCGCCAGGACGCTTCGAGGGATTTTTTCCCGAGGTCCGATGAGAAAAAACAGTCTGCCATCAGTTCCGCCGCTCCCCGAAGCTCTTCCGGCATGAATGCGGGAAATCCCGTAAAGCGTGCCTCTATTGTCTGATGGGCAAAGGAACCGAAATCGGCTGCGAGGGTTCCGGTTTTTTTAAGCTGTAAATCAAGGGCGTCAGGCGGTGACTCGGGTATCTCTTCGATTTCGATCATTGCCTTGCCTTCAGCTGCCAGGCCGTGCAGGGCTGTCGCGCTGTATCGCGTCCGCTCCGTTATTTCATATTCCGCGAGGGGCGTTTTTTCGTAGAGCGACACGATTTTTTCTTGTTGTGCCGGTCCGGCAACCTGTTTTCTGGATGGCGTTCCTTTATTTCGTTCGCGGGGAAGGATTTCACTCATCGTCACGCCAGGGATATCCGCAGCGTTGAAGGCCGGCAGCAGAAAGTCGAAAAAGCTCCGCTTCGAAACCGGCTTTTTCTCTTTGTCTGCGCGCTCATCCTTTTTGTCGAGCCAGGCCGATATGGACGCGCGAATTTCCGCATCGGTCCGCCCTGCGTCGGAAGGTTCCGCCCCAAGCTTGACTGTTCCGCTTATGCAGAGCCGGGTTTCAGCGCGGGTCATCGCTACATAGACCAGCCTCCGGATCTCGGCTTGTGCTTTGTTTTTCTCTTCTTCCCGGCTTTTTTCGTAAAACCAGTTTGATCGCGCCTCTTCCGATTCTTCGGCGCCTCCAGTGTTCACTGAAAGACCGGTCTCTTCGGAAAAATATACAGGCGCGGTATTTTTGTCGGGATTGCCGTTGTTCCCGCAGTCCACAAGAAAGACGACGGGGAATTCAAGGCCTTTGCTTTTATGGACAGTCATGAGCTTGACGCCCCCGCTCCGCTCGACGGGAATGTCAAGACCTTCGATTTTTTCTCCCGTCGCCATGAGAGAGGCGATGCGTTCGAGAAAGGTTGCGAGGGTTTCGCCTCTCAAGTCCGACTGCCGGGCAAGCTCGAAAAAATAATCGTAAAGCTCTGCATAACGCTGGGTTTCCGCGTCCGAGAGGACCGCGTACCGGTAGCCGATCGTATACCAGAGATAGGTGATGATATCCGAGGCGCTCATGCGGTCGGCCTTGTCCTGAATATCAAGGTAGAGCTGCCTCCCTCTCTGGAAGCGCTCGCGGTCCGCTTCGTCAAGAGATGGGTCAAGCCCCTCGGGAAAAGGCTTCCTTGAAATATGAATGTCCTCGATCCCTTGATCGGCGCGGGCCATGAGCGCAAGCGTAAAGCCCCTGTCGCCGATCGTGACAAAGGGGGATCGGAGCAGCATTGCGTATGCGGTATTGTCGGCGGGATACACCGCAAGCCGGAGCAGTGCATAAATATCATTGACCGGAGCGTCGCTGAAAAGTCCCCGGAGGCTTTCCGCCTGGTATGGTATGTCGTTTTCCCGGAGGTGCTTCTCGAAGTTTCGCTGCTTTGTTCCCGAACGGAACAGGATGGCAATATCCCCCCAGACGCAAGGGCTTTTTCCGTCGCTTCCGCGTATCAGGTACCCTGTGTCAACCATGTCCCTGATGCGGGAGGCAACCTCGGCAGCTTCCGTTTCCGCGGCGTCAAGGTAATAGCCGTCGACCGCAGTAAAATTATCCTCATTGATCAGGAGCACGTCGAGTCCGCTGTCGATCCCCTTCGTATGCCGGCTTGCGCTGATGGGGTTGAACGAGGCTTCGTACGGGGGGAATGCTCCCTGGGTATAAAAGCTGGAATTCATGAATACAAAGGGAAACACCGCATTGAAAATATCGATAAGCGGTTTTTCGGTGCGGTAGTTGGTGTCGAGCTGGGGACTGCCTTCGAATGCGAGGTCGCGGGACAGCTCCCTGAATACCGACACGTCGGCCCCTCGGAACCGGTAAATGGACTGTTTTTCGTCTCCGACAAAAAAAAGCTTGTCGGGACAGAGCTCTCCCGCTTCCGGTACCGAAAGCGCGGTGCGCTCCTTTTGTTCTGCGATAAGGAAGAGGAGGTTTCGCTGCATCTCGTTGTCGTCCTGAAACTCGTCGATCATGATTGCGCTGATCGCTTCTTTGTAGGAGAGGCGGAGCGCGGGATCGGCTATGAGCGCATCGACGGCAAGCCGGGATACGTCGGCAAAAGTCATGATGCCCGCTTTCCGTTTCCTTCCGTGAAAAAGAGTTTGGAATTTGCCGAGCAGGTGAAAGGTTTCTTCAATGAACGCGTCGTTCAGGACCGCGTTCGCGAGGGACAAAAATTCGGGGTATTGTTTTTTCTTGAACACGGAAAGAATTTCCTTGAGCTCGACGAGCGTTTCGTCTGTGGTGTTTCCGGGGAGGCTTACCCCGTTCAGCCTGGTACAGGCGGCGATGAACGGCGCGATTGAATCCCTGTCGTTTATCTCCGGCAGGGACGGAATGTGCTCGAGGATATCCGCGGCTTTTTCCCATATTTTTCCCTTTGCGGGGGGGAGATTCCTGATCGCGTTCATCGCGCCAAGGATCGCCTCTGCCGTCCGGGGAAAGAGACGCGCTATTTCATTTTGCTGAATCTCGCGGAAGCGGACAAAGTCCAGCGGGCTGGAAACCGGGGAGTGGCGGACCATGGTGTCAGCGAAGAGGGAAGGGGAAAGCTCCGCGAGGGTGTATTTTTTCATGAACTGCCGGATCGCCTCGGAAGTGCGGTTTTCGAGAAAGAAGGGAAGAGCCAATTCCTCCGCGAGAAGAGTGGCCCTGTCGTTGTCGATCTCGAAATCGGGCGAGATGCCGTATGCGCGGCAGGAGGTCCTCGCTATCGAGTTGCAGAATGCGTCTATTGTGTCGATGCGGGCGAGATGGAAGGACGCGATAGCCTCGCGAGCCAGCGGATGGTCTATGAGGCAGAGCGTCGAATAGATGCGCGTGTACATTTCCGCGGCGGCTTTTTTCGTGAAGGTAAGCGTCAGAATCTTGTCGACGGGGATTTTCCTCTCGATGATCAGATACACAAAGCGGGCGGCAAGTACCCTTGTCTTTCCCGAGCCCGCGCCCGCCGCTATCACGGCGTTCATTCCGATGCGGGACGCATTTCTCTGACTGTCATCCAGCTCTGCCATCAGCTCTTCGTATGTTTTCATCATGGCCTCACCGCATAGGTAAAACGGCAGATTTTCTGGAAGTCGCACGAGACGCATTCTG
>JAYVSC010000226.1:0-2739 GCA_043775705.1 Spirochaetales bacterium
GAAAGCGTCTTCCCTTGCCCTTATCGCTTCCGGCGGTACTTCCATTCCAGTGCCCCTGCCTTCCATCGAGCAGGTCCTTGAGCGCTATCTTCAAAACCTCAAGGAAGTTCTCGACATGCAGGAATGGGCGGAACGCATAGGCGAAAGGCTTTTCAGGCGCGGCGAGCGCATCTCGTTTCTTTCGGGGGATCCCGAAAAAAAAGTACTGCTGGACGGGTATCTCGAAGGCATAGGGACCTCGGGCGAAATGCTCTTCCGCCCTGCCGGCGGGGGCGAAGTATTGCGTCTTTTTTCGGGAGAAATACCCTACCAGTAAAATTGAGGGTATTGCACCTGAGAGAGATCCTCTTGTAGAATATCACCATTATGCTAGACTACCGATTCATCAAAGAAAACCTCGCCGCGGTAAAGGCAAACATTACCGCGCGCAATATGCGCTCAGATGCTGATTCCGTCGTTGTCCTTTTCGACAAACGCACAGAACTCGTTACCGCCCTGCAGGTCCTCCAGACAAAACGGAATGACAACGCGAAATTGATGAAGGGCAAACTTTCCGATGAGGAAAGGACGGGCCTTATCGCCGAGGGCAAGACTATAAAGGACGAAATTTCAGCCGCCGAAATAATCCTTGCCTCCGTCGAGGAAGAACTGGACAACGCGGGGCGCACCATTCCGAACATGGCCCACCCTTCTTCTCCCGTGGGGAAGGCCGATACCGACAATCCCGAGGTCAAGCGCGTCGGAGAACCCACCAAATTCTCCTTCACGCCTAAAGACCATGTCCAGCTCGGCGAGGAACTCGACTTGATCGACTTCGAGGCCGCCACCAAGGTGTCGGGCGTCAAATTCTACTACCTTAAAAACGAGGCCGTATTCCTCGAACAGGCCCTTGTCATGTACGGTCTCAATGTCCTCCGCAGGCACGGGTTTACCCCCTTTATCACGCCCGACGTCGCCAAGGAAGAAATTCTGCGCGGCATAGGTTTTAATCCCCGGGGCAACGAGTCGAATATCTACAACGTCGAGGAAGAAGGGGTGTGCCTCGTGGCGACCGCCGAAATTACCCTCGGCGGATACCACAAGGACGAAATCCTCGCCAAAGAAAAACTCCCCCTCCGTTATTGCGGATTGTCGCACTGCTTCCGCCGGGAAGCAGGAGCCGCCGGCCAGTTCTCGAAAGGACTGTACCGGGTTCACCAGTTTACCAAACTCGAGATGTTCATCTACTGCCTTCCCGAGGATTCCGACCGCATCCATGAAGAGCTCCGCTCGATTGAAGAGGAAATATTCACTGGCCTCGGCATTCCCTTCCGCGTCGTCGATACCTGCACCGGAGATCTCGGCGCTTCGGCCTACCGCAAGTGGGATCTTGAGGCCTGGATGCCCGGCCGCAACGGCGGAGACTGGGGAGAAGTCACTTCGACCTCCAACTGCACCGATTTCCAGGCGCGCCGGCTGAATGTGCGCTACAAGGACGAGGACGGAAAAAACAAGTACGTGCATATGCTCAACGGTACCGCGATCGCAATCTCGCGCGCTCTGGTTGCCGTCTTGGAAAACTACCAGCAGGCGGACGGATCCATCAAGATTCCCGCAGTTCTGGTGCCGATATGCGGCTTTGACGTAATTCCGGCGCGGAAATAACCGGAAATAACCGGAAACATAAAAAAAGCGGCTGTCAGGAACGTTACCTGACAGCCGCTTTTTTTATGTATCCGGAAGTATATAAGGACGCTATTTTACGTGACTGAAGAGTTCTGAAATCTCGGTGCGCCATTCCGCCTTCGATTCGCGGGATTCCCACTCAATCGTGCGTACTATCTTGAATTTGCGGGCATCTGCGGGGTTTTCAAAACTGACCACCGCGAATTTTCCCTGTCCGATATAAATAATCTTTTCGTTCGCCCCCAGATTCTCGGCGCCCTGAAGGAAGGCAAGCACGCAGTCAAAGTGAACGGGAGCAGTCCCGCCTTTTTCCGTAAATGCCGAGGTTATATCCTGTATCGGTTCTCCGCACCTTGCACAGGCGAGGATGGGCAATTTCGGCAAGGGAGGCAGTTCCGGGCGCTCAATGCGCTCGGGACGACGGTCATTGCGGTCGGATCGGTCGTTTCTTTCATTTCTCTCGTCGCGCTGGAATACAGTCCCGGTCGCATCCCGCTGGGAAGAAGCGCCGTTATTCCTTCCACCCTGGTTTTTTTGCCGTCTGTGACGGTCCCGCCGGCGGGATCCTTCGTTATTATTGTTGTTGTTATTGTTATAATCGCTCATGGGTAATTTCCTTAACCTCAATCAATTTATTGCTCAAAACAAGCGCCAGTCTCTGTATTGCACCCTGAATATACGTGTCATCCTTGATTTTTTCTTTCAATTCACAGATTCTCTGGTTCTCGGGTAAAATCGTCTTCGTATTCATACACGCTCCGAAAAGGCATCTTTGAGGTGGTGGAATTCGAGCAGTTCACCCTGTACAGGATCAGAACTCACAAAAATCACATCGAACCTTACATACATACCATTATATTGTCGATGCGCGGCGAGGAAACATTTAGCCGTTTCCACCATTCTTTTCTGTTTACTGCATCCGATAACCAGGTCGAGATCTTCAGGACATCCATGGGGCCAGGTCTTCACCTCGATAAAGACAAGAACGTCCGCCTCAAGGGCTATTATATCAATTTCACCGAGCCTTGTCCTCCAGTTGCGCGCGATTATCTGCCATCCTTTTTTTTCCAGACA
>JAYVSC010000227.1:0-12342 GCA_043775705.1 Spirochaetales bacterium
GGCCGGTATGGGTAGCACATTTTGAACGGGACTTGCTTCAAGTACGGTTTTGACAACAGGTACCGGGGCGGCCATAGGGGGAACGACTGGTTCGAGGCGCGGCGCGGGGACCGCAGCGGGTTTTGATGCAGCGACGGCATTCACCGTGCCCAGATTCCATGTGGTCGTCGACAGGCGATCTGACAGGGACCAGGCGCGGCCCTTCGTCTCGAAGAAAGAGCCGAGATACGCATACTGACGGCCGAGGACTGCATCCTTCGTGCCGAGGGCCGTATACAGACTGTCTGAATTGGTAAACTCCTCGAGCTCATAATAGCAGCGGGCAGATCCGAGAAGCGCGATAGTATCGTCGGCATTCATCGAAACGGCATAATTGTAATAGGTCAGGGCATCCGTATAGTTTTTTTCCATGAATGCGATATTTCCCAGATTCGTCCAGGCAGGGAGATACCCTTTTTTTGCGGCCAGGGAAAACTGTTCGTTTGACTGCTCGAGCATTCCATATTTTCCATAGAGCACTCCGAGGGTATTTCTGTGCGCGGGGGTATCAGAAAGGGCGATAGAGGCCTCGCAGGCGCGGATCTGCGGGCGTATTTCCCGCTCGACATAGACATTAAGGGAGGCGTCGAATACCTTCGCCGTCTTTGCTTCATCAGGAAGATTGAAGCGCGAGGCAGCGCCGGGAACGCTGACCGGCTTGTAAATTTTCCAGGAGTCCTGCATCGGGTACAGGTTCGCTTTTCCGCGCGCGTCCGCGTCATTCCATTCTTTCGCGCCTATGCGCCAGGCCTTGCTGAACCCTTCTTTTGTCAGCGTGATCTCGAGAGGAACCCACGCTTTGCCGTCCTTGTAGATAAGCTGTTCGGGAGCGTAAAAATTCGCTCTCGCTTCCTCTTCGGTCATCCCTGAGGAAAAGGCCATGAAAATATGCCCGGGAATAGTAATGAATGCGGAATCGATTCCGATTGCCTCGAGAAGGGAGCAGAACAGGATAGAAAGATCATCGCAGTCTCCGCCCCGGTACATCAGGGTTTGGTAGGGAAACTGCAGAAAGTCGATGGATGCCCCCGAGCCTGCGTTATCCGCGTAAGAGCTGGTGGGGTCGATCACGTAATTGAGACCGTATGCATTGAGGGACTCGAAAACCCCCATCGCATACTGAATGTTGCCGTTTATGCCTTTTCTGAAACGGTCGCGGACGATTCCGGACACGTATTTTGAAAACCACATCGCCGCGGGATCTTTCGAGGAAACAAAGGCGGCAGCTCTCCGGTCATCATCCCAGCTCATGGAATTCCGGTTGTATACGGGCAGCAGAACGGGATTCTCGGACTTACGCTTCGAACCGAGTTTCTGGTACTCGACGATGACTTTAGCCTGGGTATCAATTTTTTCGGTGAGCTCGAGCATTGTTTCGTTGAAAAATCCCTTCAATGGAAATTCGACAGAGGCACCGGGGGCGAGACCCGCGACTGTCATGCAGACCTTCGGCTGTCCCATATACTGTTCCAGATAAAAGGAAGCGGTGATATCCGTAATCGCCGTCTCTTCATTATTGGTAACTTTCATGACGCCGAATTTATTCTCGTCATACCAGGAATAAAGAACGGGGAACACCGGATCCTCGGACACCTTTTCGGTCGTAATATTCGTTTTTTTGCTGAAAGCTTCGGTCAGGTTGATCGTAAGCCCCAGGCCGACGCTGAGGGCAGAAAGCGTGGGCTGGGGGGTATATGAATAGTAACGGTAGCTGCCGAGGATCGAGGCTGAAAGAACCGGCGAAATGTGATATTCAGCCGAAACTCTCGCGCCTCCGGAAATACCCGTCACGGTTCCCAGCGGGAGCTTCGCGCTGTACAGGCCGGTCATCACATCGGTCCGAAGGCTGATGCGGTCGAGCGGACGCCAGATAAAACCCGCGCCGAGACTTCCGTCATACAGAGGAACAGCAGTGACGTTTTTCAGGCCAAGCGACACAAGTTCTCCCTGGGCGAAAAAACCGAAATTGGGAAGAAGCATACAATCAAGCACGGCAGTGCCGCCCAGACTCGGCGTCTTGAACAGGGGATCATTCAGGGGAAAATAGTAAAGGCTCATGAGCCTGAGGCCGAAAGAGGTTTCTGCGGAAAGTCCCGCAGATGAAAATACGGCAACCAGCACAAAAACCGGGACGCGTCTATAGTATTTCGCCGTTTTCATCCATTTCCAGATACCCATTAATTACTCCTGTGCCTCATATCCTCTGTCTCATATCCTACTGTGCCAATTCCCCTTGCGCGCGCTCAAGTCCATTCAGGGCGGCCTTGTTGTCGCTCTGCTGGGCGAGAGCCTCAGTGAACCAGGAAACCGCCGATTTGTAATCTTTTTCAAGAACCGAAATATTTCCGAGATTTACCATGGCGGTCGCCGACTTGAGGGCAGCCGCTTTTTTATATTCCCCCTTGGCTTCCGTATACATACCGGCCCGGACATAGAGCAGACCAAGCTGGTTGTACAATTGGGCGGACCCGCCGCTTGTCTTGATATTGTCCTGGACAGCGAGAATTTTCGGACCGAACTCGGCGCTGATATAGCGCATCAGGTCTGCCTCGACCGAGCGCACCACCGACTCCTCAAGGGGTTTTTCGAATTTTGCCTCGGTACCCTTGATGCTAGCCGGGGGATAGGTTTTCCATGTTTCCTGCAGAATGATGAAATTGATATCCTGATTTGCCCCAAAAGCGGCGTTCAAGCCGTTCATCGCGTTGTACCAGCTGTTTATGAAACCTTCACGCAAAGTGGAAAAGGAAAGAGGTATCCAGATTTCATCGGCTATCGTCAGGAGATTCTCGGTTCCGTTGAAAAGATTTTCCGCGTCGGATGAGGTGATTCCCAGGGAAAAAGCCACGACGAAGTCATTGTCGAGGGGAATTATAGCGGAACGGATGCCGACCGATTCGAGGGAGGCCGCAAAGAGCAGGCCGAGATCATCATAATCCCCGGCATGAAACGCAAGGGTTTGAAAGGGATACTGAATATAATCGAGCAGCGCAGGGTCTTTGTGGAATTTGATATAGGGGGTTTCGGTATCGCCTGAATAGGAAACGCCGCCGACCTTCAGTCCTTCCAGAATATACATTGCAAACTGCATATTCCGGTTAAGTCCGGTCCTGAGCCTGTCGCGAGAAATACCCACGATATACTTGGAATAATCGAGAACCTCGGGCGCGGTCGGTGAAATATAGGAGGCAAGCACCGAAGTATCCGTCCAGCGGACGGCATTGCGGTTATACACGTTCACCACAAGGGTTTTCTTGACAAGCCGCTTTGAGCCGAGCAGTTCGTAATTGATGGTGACTTCACCGGGAATTTTTCCATTTTCCGTAAAATTCAGAATCGCCTCGGAAAAGTCCGCATACAGGGGGATTTCCGCCGATCCCCGTTTTTGAATCAGGTCTGCGTTCCCGCACAGCATCTGGGAGGCGGTGTACGCTTCAGCGCGGAAGCTGACCGACACATTCCGGATTTCTGCCGATTCATTGTTGGCAATCGTGAGCGTACCCACGCTGTTCTGCTTGTATACGCTGAAAAACAGGGGAAATACCGGTTCATCCTGCTTGAGCTTGACCTCAACGTTGCCGGACAGTTTTACGGTAGTGAAGGACACATGGGCGGTAAGTCCTGCGGTGATAAAAGAATAAGGATTGGGATCCGGTGCCTGATGGTTAAAATTCACGTATCCCGCGTCAAGCGAAAGCGCAAAGGAAGGCGAAAAACGGAAACCCGCGTCCGCATGTACTTTCCACCACAGATCGCCATATGCATTGCCGTCCCAGGAAGACTCATACGCCCCTCCGGATCCGGTAATCTGAAGCTTCATCCGGGAAACGGGATAAAAAAACAAGCCGAGCCCGATACCCCCGGCAGTAATCTGCATGGGCTTGCCCAGGTTCAGAGCCGGGACAAAGTAATAACCGAGTTCCGGCCCGACACTTAACAGATTGAACAGCTCGCTGTCGATATTCACTGAAGCCGACGCGCCCAGGGAAAAATTTTGTACGGTGAAGGGATCGGAAGGGATAACTATTTCCGGGGTGACGCGAATGGTAAAATCAAGAGAAAACACGTGACTTGCACAGAAAAGCAGGCTACAATTCAGCAATAACACCTTCAATCTGGAATCGCCCATTCTGACCTCAACCTTATAAAAGTATATGACCATACTATTCTACCATACCAAAGTACATTGTTCGTCCGGTTTTATGTTTCTGTACTTCCTTTTTTGTAGAAAAATGATATAATTGATATTATTTACACGGCCTGGAAGGACAATCATGGATTCAGTACTTCAGAATATACAATTCGCAATTGCGACCGGAGTGTTTTTATTCGGTATTATCCAGCTGATTTACCGGAATGCAGGCCCGTTGAATTATTGCATGTCAGTTGCAATATTATCGCTCAGCTATATACTTCTTTATTTTTGGGCCATTGATTCCGGCCTTCTCTTATCCTTTCCCCTCCTGTTCAATACCGATATTCCGGTTACGTTATTTTCGGCTTCGGGTATCTACCTCTCCTTTACGACAATACTGACCGAAAAGGAATCCCCTCCTCCGCGTTTCGCCCTTCATTTTGTCGTGCCGGCTATCATCTTTGCCGCCTTCATTGGATTCAACGGCATGATGATATATTTCAACGGATATACCGTGGCACCCGAGATCCTTACACGGGCACAAAATACGAATCTCGCCATATTTGTGTGCGGTTTTGTTTCGGAACTTGTTTTTTTTATCTATATCTTTCTCGCCCTGCTCAAAAGCATCCGGTTTGCCCGGAATAAGGGAATAACCAAAAAAGCGCATTTTGTATTTATGTGTGTCTTTCTTGTCTGCGTGCAGCTTATCTCGATCGTGTTCATCATTATCCGGTTTGTACACACGCGCGACCTTGCCCAGTATTTTACGTTTGTATGCGGTGTCATGGTTATACTGTTCGGAATGGCGGGATTCAGGTATCCGGAATATACCCAGCGGGTGATAAAGACGGTCAGCGGCAGGAATAAACGCAAAGAGAATCTGGAAAGACTGGATACCGACGAAATGATGGCACGCCTGATCTCGCTGATGGAAGAGGAAAAAATCTACAAGGAACCCGAACTGAGCCTTAAACAGGTCAGCCGCTACATGGACACAACGCCTGAAATAGTCTCGCTATTGATAAACAGGAAAACCCGGATGAACTATAAATCCTTCATAAATAAATACCGCATAGAGGCAATCTGCCGGCAGCTGACCATAGGAGAGGACGCGACAATTCTGGAAATCGCGATGGAAAACGGTTTTAATTCCAAGTCAACCTTCAATACGGCATTCCAGGAAATCACCGGTAAAACGCCGAGAGATTTCCGGAGGGATGCCGCAGAAAGGGAAAACTAAGCCTTGAAACTTCCGAGCTTCTTGAAGTCGATTGTCGCAAAATAGTCGTCGATGGTTTCTTTCCGCCTGATTTCGACTATGACGTTGTCTTCGCGGAGCAGTAGCTCGCCCGCGCGGAGCTTCGCGTTATAGTTGAATCCCATCGCGCGCCCATGGGCGCCTGCGTCGTGGATTATCACGAAGTCGCCCCTGTCGATCCGGGGAAGCTCCCGCTGAACGGCAAACTTGTCGCAGTTTTCGCATAAAGAGCCGACCACGTCATACACGTGATCCTTCGGCGCGTTTTCCTTCCCCGCGACGGATACATGATGATAGGCCCCGTACATCCCCGGCCTCATGAGGTCGGCCATGCTCGCGTCAACCCCGATATACTCGCGGTATATATGCTTTTCGTGAATCGCCTTCGTAACCAGCCAGCCGTAGGGTCCCGTGAAGGGTCGTCCGCACTCAAAGAAAATTTTCACGCCGTCAAGGCCGTTGGCCACGAGCAGTCGGTCATAGGATGAAGCCATCCCCAAGGCGACATAGTCATAGTCGACCGCCTTCTGGTCGCTCCTATAGGGAATGCCGATACCTCCGCCCATATTTATGAATTCAAGGGTGATGCCGAGTTTTTCTTTCAGTTCGACGGCAAGCTCAAAAAGGATATTGGCGGTTTCGATAAAATAGTCAGGGTTCAATTCGTTCGAGGCGACCATGGTGTGCAGTCCAAAGCGGGAGGCCCCGCGTTTCTGAGCGTCCGCATAAGCCTCGAAAAGCTGCGCCCGTGTAAGTCCGTACTTCGCCTCCTCCGGCTTCCCGATGAGGGCATTTCCTTCCTTGAGCGGACCGGGATTGTACCTGAAGCAGATAAGCTCGGGTATGCCGCCGATTGCCTTGGCGAGAAAATCGATATGGGTGATGTCATCCAGGTTGATGACGGCGTTCATCAAGTTGGCATATATGAATTCGCTCTCGGGCGTCTCATTGGAGGAGAATATCACCATTTCGCCCGTGATGCCGGCTTTTTGCGCGAGGATGAGTTCGGCCATGCTGGAGCAGTCCGCGCCCAGTCCCTCGCTCGCGAGAATTTTCAGTATATAGGGATTCGGGCACGCCTTCACCGCAAAGTACTCCCTGAAGCCGGGAAAGCGCGAAAACGCCTTCAGGAATTTCCGTGCATGAATGCGTATCAAGTGCTCGTCGTAAATATAAAAGGGCGTCGGAAATTGTTCCGAAAGGCCGTCCAGTTCGTCTTTGGTGAGGGGAAAATATCTCTCGCTCATAAATCAATCTCCAATTTCTTTCATTTTTCGGCGTTTTTGAATGGGGCCCCATTCAAGATCAGTCGAGAAATCCCTTTGCCTTGAGAAGTTCGGCGTTGAGGATTCCGCCGCCCGCGGCTCCGCGCACGGTATTGTGGGACAGGCCCACGAAGCGGATGTCGAAGATCGGGCATTCGCGGAGGCGGCCGACGGAAACGGCCATGCCCTTGTCCTCGTCGCGGTCCCGCCTCGGCTGGGGGCGGTTCGGTTCATGACGGAATATGATCGGCTGTTTCGGGGCGAAGGGCAAATCGAGTTCCTGGGGAACGCCCTTGAAGGCAGTCCAGATAAGCTCGATTTCCGCGAGGCTCGGCTTTTTGTCGCCGAACTCGAGGCTCACGCAGGCGGTATGCCCGTTTATCACGTTTACGCGGTTGCAGTGGGCGGCGACCAGGGGACCCTTGGCGCTGACGATTTTTCCATCGACGACCTTGCCGAAGATTTTCAGGGGTTCCATTTCGCTTTTTTCTTCCTCGCCGCCTATATAGGGAACGACGTTGTCTATCATGTCGAGACTCGGGACACCGGGGTAACCGGCGCCGGAAACCGCCTGCATGGTGGTCACGAACATGCGCTTGATCTCATAGCCGGCCTGCATGAGGGCGAAAATCGGGGTCATATAGCTCTGGAGGGAGCAGTTCGGCTTTACCACGACGAAACCCTTATCCCAGCCGTGCGCCTTTTTCTGGGCGGCAAGGACGGACACATGGTCCGCATTGATTTCCGGAATTATCATCGGCACATTGTCACTCCAGCGATGCGCGGACGCATTCGAAACAACCGGTATGCCGAGGCCGGCGTAGGCATTTTCGAGCGCCTTGATTTCATCCTTCGAGTCGAGTTCAAGGGCACTGAAGACGAATCGGCATTTGCCGACGGCTTTCGATGGATCGTTCGCGTCTTCGATGATCAGATTTTTTACTCCCTCTGGAATGTTCGCGCCGAGAAGCCATTTACTTTCAACGACTTCCCTGTACGATTTGCCGGCCGAGCGGGGACTGGCCGCAAGATAGGTCACTTCAAACCAGGGATGGTTTTGAAGAAGGTAAATGTAATTCTGCCCGACCGCTCCGGTTGCTCCGAGAATTCCTACAGGTATTTTTGCACTCATAATTGATTCACTCCATATTATTTGTATTAGCCGTTTCGAAAAGTTACAGTATCTTCGAGGCTTTCAGGGCAGAACGCAGCTTCGGTTCGTTTTCTGCCATCAGGGAACACATGGGCAGACGGAGCGAACCGGCGGGCAGTCCCTTCATATTCATCGCGGCTTTTATCGGGACGGGGTTTGTCTCGATAAAGGCGGCGCGGAATGTCGGCAGAAGCTCATAATGGATTTTCCGGGCAGTCTCGAAGTCGCCCTTGAGAGCCGCCAGCGTCATTTCGGTAACGCGGCGCGGTTCGATGTTCGATACCACCGATATAATCCCGTCTCCGCCGATTGCGACAAGGGGCAGCATCAGGGGATCATCCCCTGAAAGCACCGTAAAATCGGGATGCTTTGAAACGACCGTATGGATTACGTCCATCATTTGATTCAAATCCCCGGAAGATTCCTTGACGCCTGCGATATTCGGTAAATCCGCCAGGCGCGCAAGCAGGGCAGTGGATATATTTTTCCCGGTTCTGCCGGCGATATTATAGATAATGATCGGAAGCCCGACTTCCGCACAGGCGGCGAAATGAAGGTAAATTCCCTCGTCGGTCGGTTTGTTGTAATAGGGCGTCACTACAAGCGCGTAATCGGCGCCCTTCGCCTTGGCGCGTTTGACGTATTTGACCGCGTCTTTTGTGCAGTTGCTGCCGGCTCCGACGATTATCGGTACCTTTCCCTTTGCTTCGGCAATTGCGATGTCAATCAGCTTGTCTTCTTCGGATTCTTCAAGGGTCGGGGTTTCACCGGTTGTTCCCAAGGGGAGAATGCCCGATATACCGCTTTCAAGCTGAAAGCGGACCAATGTACGAAAACCCTCGTAATCGACCGATTCATCGGCATTCATTGGGGTAATCAGTGCAGTAAACGCTCCCCGCAGTTTAGTCATATCAGTCTCCTGTAACTTTATACCATTTTATTACATATTTATACATTATTTCAAGCCCTTTGACGCTAAACTGCAGGGCTTTTTCATTTTTTACCCTTGTTCCGAGAAAGAGTATCTATAAATTAAGACGGGAAAATGCTATCTTCTCACTCATATGCGGGAAAAGAAACACAAGCTGAAAACCCTTATTCAAAAAATCTACATTACCTGGAATACTTTCAGCGCGAATGACCTTACAACCTACGCATCGGCCGGAGCCTACAGTTTTCTCCTGTCGGCTCTCCCGATCCTCCTGATGGTGCTGGCTATTCTGCTCCGCCTTTTCAATACGTCGCCTGAAGTTATCCGGAATTTTATCGGGTCGAACGCGCTGTTCACGAATTCCCTCGATTTTTCCTTCTTTCTTGATTCGGTCATGTCAATCAAATCCGTCGGGATTTTCGAGATTATCATCGGCATCTCTGTATTCGGTATGGCGCGCAAATTTTTCACTTCCATACAGGGAGGCATCAAGATAATCTACAAAAAAAGGGGCAAGGGAAAGGCTTTTAAGGAAAACCTTGTGCTTCTCGCTGGCGAGGCTATGTTGATCATCATGATAGTGGTATTGACCATATTCATCCTCGCAGGCAACGCGTTGCTCGCCACGGAAATCGGTGCACACATGCTTTCGCCGATGCTCTTTACCATGCTTAAATATCTTTTTCTTTTCGCTCCCCTCCTCCTCCTGGGTATATTCCTTTTTCTTGTGTATTTTATCGCACCGCCGATTCACCCGAAAGCGGGACCGTGTCTTTTCGCCTCGTGCGGCTGCACGGTGAGCCTTACCTTGGTTCAAGTTGTCTTTACCGCCTTTATCAACATGTCAAAATACAACCTGGTATACGGAATTCTGAGCAATATCATCGTCACCCTCCTGCAGGTATACTTGTTTTTTTTCCTCTTTCTCTTTTTCGCCCAGTTTCTGTATGTCGGTCAGTTTTTCGAAAGTTTCCTGTTTGCGCGCATATATCTCCTGCCTTCCTACAAAAATCCGGATTTTTTTAAGCAAATCGAAAGAACCCTGTTTATTGACCCTCCCCTGTTCTACAAACGGTATGCCCTCAGGAAAAAGACGGGCGATGTCATTTTCGCGCGCGGTGAAAATTCTACCGAGCTGTATTATCTCTGGCAGGGCGCGGTCACGCTGAATTTGCCGAATCAGGTAATCGAGCTCAAGCATGGCATGGTTTTCGGCGAGTTCGCGAGCATTGTAGGCGGAGCTCGCACCGCGACTGCCGTTGCCCACACCGATGTGGTTTTATTGAAGATTCCCTCCCGGATATTCCAGGAAACCATCAAGGTGGACGGAGAAATGTCCCGCAAAACCCTTCAGATGATTTCCGATTATGTCAGGAAGAAAAACGAGGATGGCCTTTCCACTGAACTCTAAAGTATGCTATTTTTTTAAAAGGCAAGTTACACCAAAAAAAAGAGGTAATTATATGTGCGGTATTGTCGGATATATAGGTGATGAAGAAGCAACCCCGGTGCTGATCAATGCACTGAAAAAGCTTGAATACCGCGGCTACGACTCCGCCGGAATCGCCGTGCTCGGCAATGAGGGACTTCTGATACGCAAGGCGAAAGGCGCCCTCAAGTTCCTCGAGCAGAAAATCGCAACGGAAATAATCCAGGGCAGCATGGGAATCGGGCATACCAGATGGGCGACCCACGGGGAACCTTCCGACGTCAATTCCCATCCGCATACCGATATTTCCGGGAAAATCGCGGTCGTGCACAACGGCATAATCGAGAATTACTCGAAGCTCAAAACATGGCTCGAGGGCCACGGGGTGCATTTCCTGAGCCAGACGGACACCGAAGTAATCGCCCACCTGATCGACTTCCACTATAACGGAAACCTGCTCGAGGCTGTCCAGGAAACCCTGAAGCGGCTGGAAGGCTCCTATGCCCTCGCCGTCATATGCGAAAGCAATCCCGACCAGATCATCGCCGTCCGCAAGGACAGCCCGCTCGTCATCGGCGCAGGCGACGGTGAAAACATGATAGCCTCCGATGTTCCCGCCATACTGGAATATACGCGCGAAGTGTACTATCTGAACGACAGGGAAATCGCGGTCCTGTTCCGCGACCGCGTCGATTTTTACAACGAGGACGGCGAGTCCATCGAGAAAAAGACGACACATATCGAATGGGACGTGGCTGCCGCGGAAAAAGGCGGCTATGAACATTTCATGCTGAAGGAAATCCACGAGCAGCCCAAGGCGCTCACCGATACCCTCCGCGCGAGAATCAAGACCTACACCTCGAAGACGATACACCTCGAGGAAATCGGATTCGACGCATCCTGGGCCGAAGCAGGCCGCGTCGTGATCACCGCCTGCGGCACCGCCTGGCACGCCGGGGTCGTCGGCAAATACGCCTTCGAGCATTTTGCGCGCATACCGGTCGATGTAGACATCGCCTCGGAATACCGCTACCGCAATCCTATCCTGAATCCGAAGGACATATTCATAATAATCAGCCAGTCGGGCGAAACGGCCGATACGCTCGCGGCGATGCGCATGGCGAAAAAAAGCGGCGCCCGCATCATCGCGATCACGAACGTGGTGGGCTCGACCCTCGCGCGGGAGGCTGACCTGGTCATGTACACCTGGGCCGGCCCGGAAATCGCGGTCGCCTCGACGAAGGCCTTTACCACGCAGCTCATGTGCCTGAACCTCATCGCGCTCCAGTTCGGCTCGCTCCGCGGGGTAATCAGCGAAGAGGACCTCGGCAGGTATATCGAGGCCCTTGAAAAACTCCCCGAGCAGGCGGAGGCCATCCTTGAAAACAAGGAAGACATTCAGCGCTTCGCCTCCCAGCAGTTCAACAAGACAAAGGCATTCTTCATGGGCCGACTCTTCGATTACGCGATAAGCCTCGAAAGCGCGCTCAAGCTGAAGGAAATTAGCTACACCCACTCCGAGGCCTTCGCCGCAGGCGAGCTGAAGCACGGCCCGATCGCGCTCGTGGACCAGTCGACCCTCGTCGTCGCAATCTGCACGCAGAGCGCCCTCTTCGACAAGATGGATTCGAACATCAAGGAAGTGAAGGCGCGCGGAGCCACCGTCCTCGTCATCACTTACGAAGGCGAATCCTATTTCGACAAGACAGCCGACGGGATTTTCCGCATACCCCATACACTGGACTGCATCACCCCGATTCTGTCGGTTATCCCATGCCAGCTCTATGCGTACTACTGCTCGGTTCTGAGGGGACTCGATCCGGACAAGCCGAGAAACCTCGCGAAGTCGGTGACGGTGGAATAACGAGCATTAAAATCAAAAAAAGGGCAGCTCCGTTCAACGCTCTGCCCTTTTTTTGCATCATCTTCCGAATCACACTTCCATCTTCGCCCCGATTTCTACTACCCGGTCATGCGGTATCCTGAAAAAATCGGTCGGGCTTACCGCGTTCTTGAACATAAACCCGAAAAGCCTCTTTCTCCATCTCGCCATGCCGCCATGGCCGGGGCCGATCACTATGGCGTCCCGCCCGAGGAAATAGGTCACCTTCAGTGGATCATTCGTGAAG
>JAYVSC010000228.1:0-4108 GCA_043775705.1 Spirochaetales bacterium
CGAGAGCTTCGAAACGCTCCGTCCGTAATGATAGACGGAGGCAGCCTGGATACCGAAGATGCCCTTTCCCCACTCCGCGTAATTGAGATACAGCTCGAAGATCCGGTCTTTTCCGAGTATCTGCTCCAATTCGAGGGCAATGATCATTTCAAGATATTTCCGGACATACCTTTTCTCGGGCACCAGAAAAAGAGTGCGGGCGGTCTGCATGGTTATCGTGCTGCCCCCGTACACCGGCTCTCCGAGGCCCTTGTTGATCTCCCAGGCATTTTTCAGGGCCGCGAGTATTATACCGTGATGCTCATAAAAACTGCCGTCCTCAACCTTGATTATCATGTTCCGGGTTTTATAGGGAATTTGCTTGAGGGGCACATAGCGTATTTTTGTCAGGGGCCACTTATACAAAACGGAGCGGTACACCATAATCCCGGTAATCGGCGGATTTACGTACCGGTAACAGAAAATGACCGGCAGCGTGACCTGAATAAAGGCCAGGTGCAGGTATAAAATAAAAAGGGCCGTATAACCGAGCCCTTTTTTGAGCGATTTAATTTGCATAAAGTAAGACATATTATCCCAAAACGAACAACTGTGAAAGCCCTAGCTTTTCATCCCCAAGCGGATCGCCTCAACGTTCATCGGTACGAACTTGTGCTTGGATTCGGGAAAAAAGCTTTTAAGTATGGCTTCGACCGTTTCGAGGGACAGAGCTCCGGTATGCCGCGCCAATGCGCCCAGCATCACCATGTTGGCGATCTTGCTGTTCCCGAGCTTTTCTGCCAGTTCCGTGGCGGCTACGTTGACGATATTGAACCGGGAAGCAAGTTTCTTGCCTTCCGCCCCGTCAAGACGCACCAAAGACGAATTGACGAGCATCAGTGCGCCTTCGGCCAAAACGGCGGTGCTTGAGGCAAGGCTGTCCTGATTCATGACAACAACGGAGGTCGCGCTCGTAATGATCGGGCTCGCGATTGACGAGTCCGCGACGATGCAGTTTGCCCGGGCTATTCCGCCCCGCTTCTCCGCACCGTAAAAAGGGAAAAAGCTGACCTCTTTGCCCTCCTTCATGCCGCAATATACCCATATCTGGCCGAGAGATATGATTCCCTGACCGCCGAAGCCGGCAAATACCGTTTTTTCGTTCATTTTGCCCCTCCTTCGGTCGGCAGCGCCCCGGGAAGTTCGTTCTTGATCTCTCCCAGCGGATAATAGGGAATCATGTTGCCTTCAAGCCATTCCATGGCCTCTACCGGCTCCATGCCCCAGTTTGTCGGACAGGGGGAAAGGATCTCCACCATGCTGAAACCGATTCCCGCCATCTGCGCATTGAGCGCTTTTTTGATGTAGCCCTTCAGTTTCCGCACGTTCGCGGGGGTGTTGACCGAGCCGCGCGCGAGATAGCGCGTGCCGCCGAGGGTGGCGAGCATTTCAAGCACGCGGATCGGATAGCCCATTCCATCGGCAACGCGCCCGAGAGGGGCCGTAGTCGCCTTTTGGCCGACCAATGTCGTCGGGGCCATCTGGCCTCCGGTCATGCCATATATGGCATTGTTTACAAAAATTGTGGTGAATTTCTCGCCCCGATTCGCGGCATGCACCATTTCGGCCGTGCCGATGGCGGCAAGGTCCCCGTCACCCTGATAGCAGATAACCAGATGATCGCCCAGCATGCGCTTGATTCCGGTTGCCGCGGCGGGAGTGCGGCCGTGGGCTGACTGGACTGAATCGACGTCAAAATAGAGATCGGCCCAGATTGCGCAGCCTACGGGGTTCAGGAAGACGGTCTTTGTCCTCATGCCCATTTCGTCGATGAGCTCGCATATTATGCGGTGGATTACCCCGTGCCCGCAGCCCGCGCAGTATTTTGACTGGACGGAAACAAGGCTTTCCGGATGTCCTGCGATTTTTTTCATTTTTTCCCCCCGATGATTTTTTTACATTTTTCGAATACTTCTTCCTCGGACGGGACAACCCCTCCGGTGTGGATGAGCGAGTGGACGGGAACGGAGTCCTTCACCGCAAGGCGGACATCCTGCACCATTTGACCCATGCTCATTTCAACGCAGACGAGCTCTGTCCCCTTCCGCGAGGCTATTTTCGCCAAGGCGGCTTCCGGGAAGGGCCACAGGCTAACCGGCCGGAAAAGACCGACTCGGAGGCCGGCCTTTCTCGCCATTTCCATCGCGCCAAGGCTTACCCGGGCTGAGGTTCCGTAGGCGACGATCACGACATCGGCGTCATCGCAGAAAAGCGCTTCAGCGCGTGTTTCTTCTTCCGCGACGCGCGCATAGCGCTCGAAGCGGGCGAATATCTGGGCTTCCAGTTCCGCGGGAACCAGATTGATCGAGGATACATGATGGGCGGCGCGGACGGGAGTAGTTTTGTACATGCCGCCGACTGCCCAGGAACAATTGTCGGGGAGAGAGGAAAGGGAGCGCATCGGAGGCAGGGTGATGGCTTCCATCATCTGGCCGATAACCCCGTCGCCGAGAATCAGGACGGGCATCCGCCATTTATCGGCGAGGTCAAAGGCTAGGTAGGTCAGGTCGGCCGCTTCCTGAACGCTGGCCGGGGCGAGCACGATAACTTTATAGTCCCCATGGCCGCCTCCGCGGGTGGACTGAAAATAGTCACCCTGGGCAGGCGCAATCGAGCCGAGTCCCGGACCGCCGCGGCTGATGTTCACGTACACCAGCGGTAAATCGGCGCCGGCAGCATAGGAAATCCCTTCCTGCTTCAAACTGATGCCGGGACTTGAGGAGCTGGTCATTGCCCGCACTCCCGTCGAGGCGGCGCCGTAGACCATATTGATCGCGGCGACCTCGCTTTCAGCCTGAATGAAGACACGGCCCATGGGCGTCAATTTGTCGGCCATATAGGCAATAAGTTCATTCTGCGGGGTTATCGGATAACCGAAATAGGCGGTGCATCCGGCGCGTATCGCCGCTTCGGCGATAGCCTCGTTTCCCTTCATCAATATTCGTTCAGAATCAGGTGATTTCATTTTTCGTCTCCCTCAAGCTCATACACTTCGATGACGGCATCGGGACAAACCTGATAGCAGGAGGCACAGGCAGTGCATTTATCCGCAAGCTTGAATAAAGCAGGATAAACGCCCGAGGAATTCATCAGCGTATCCGCTTCCAGAACCTTGAAGGGACAGGCACGCACGCACAGATAGCAGCCCTTGCATCGTTCGCGATTAATAGTAACAGAACCCCGTCTCATTTTATTATACTCCTCTACATACTCTTTATGACATTATTACTGTTTTTGTCAATCTGACATATTGACATTTTCTGAATATATGCTATTTTTAGCATGCAACCATTTTTAGACACCAGCGCTCTAATATAGTTGCATGAATTTACGCAGTTTATCAAGGAACATCCTATAAAGTCACTTAAGGAGAAGATATGGCCATTGAAATAGTCGCTACCGGAAAATATATCCCGTCACGGCGTGTCACCAATGATGAATTGGCATTGACGGTGGATACAAATGATGAATGGATCCGTTCCCATACCGGTATCGGTTCACGGCACATTGCGCGGAATGACGAGGCAACAAGCGATCTTGCCTATGAAGCGGCCCTGGCGGCTCTCGAGTCCCTGTCTCCCGGCCATGCCCTGGACGCAGCGCAGACAATCGACCTGGTGGTTGTAGGAACCTCAAGTCCCGATTATTACGGCTTCCCTTCGGTTGCCTGCATCGTGCAGGACAAGCTGGGGATTAAGAATGCCGGCGCCTTCGATGTAATCGCGGCATGCACCGGGTTTGTGTATTCGGTCGACGCGGCGGCGGGAATGCTCCTGCACGGAAACCGCAAGAGGGCCCTCGTGATTGGAGCCGACAAGCTTTCAGCCATAACTGACTGGACCGCGCGGGAAACCTGCGTGCTCTTCGGCGACGGAGCGGGAGCGGTAATCCTCGAGCGGACGGACGCCCCGAGCGAGGGCAAAGGCAAGCGAGGTCTTATCAGGTCAGTTCTCGGCTCGGACGGATCGGGCTATAAGGAGCTCATCTGCGAAGGCGGCGGAACCCGGAATCCCTTCAAAAAAGGCGAAATTCTCGCGGAACCGACTCATATGGACATGAACGGACGGGC
>JAYVSC010000229.1:0-10780 GCA_043775705.1 Spirochaetales bacterium
TTCGAGGCGGTATTCGGGAAAAGCCTGTACCGTTCAGGCGACAGCGAGGTGTACCTCAAGGACGGGAACCGGTTCTCCGTACTTTACCTTTCGGGAAAAATACGGAGCATTACGGCGGGTATATAAAAATTCATCGCGTCAGGGGCGCTAGACTTGAGCTTTTTTGTCCTTGATGAAAAGTTCGCCCTTGACGAGCCATGAAATGCCGAAAGCGAAAAGGGCAACGGTCTCGATCCAGAACACCGGCTGAATGGAGAAAATTCCGCTTGTTTCCGGAATGAAGGTCAGAACCGCCATGACAGCAACGCAGACGAGAAGCACGGTACCGCAGGCAATATACACGCCGTTCCTGATGTTTTTCCGGGTAATGACTCCCTTTCTCTTCTTTTCCTTGTCGGTCTTGGTAAACAGAAAGAGAGACACAAAGGCAAGAGTGGTAAAAAACACCCCGGCGAAAATAAAATGAAAAACGTTCGTCACGTCGCTCACGTTCGGCGCAATGTGGATATAGGGATTCATCGCGCTTTTAAGTTGGGCGGGGAACAAAGCGATGCCCAGAGCTGAAAAACTGGCAATTTTGAACGCGATAAAATCCAGATTGTCGTATCCATGATACGCAAACAGAAAAAACGCCACGGCGCACAGAATGCCGACGAGGATATCCCGTGTATTCGTATGATAGTAGGAACTTATCGAATCCAGGAGAAAATGGTTGCCGGTCAAAACAACAGACCAGAAAAATAAAATAAGGGGCAGCCCCATGCCCAAAAAACCTATCATCTTGCGCATTGTCTTGAACGAGATGACCGACGGATTGTTTCCTTTTTTGTGAAATTGAATATTAAACAACTTTTGAATCCTCCAATTACGCAATGATATCACAATGACGGTTTTTAGCAAATTTAATTATTTCCATCCCCTGCGGCTTGAATTTAGAAAAGGGGAGCATTATTCTTTTGTTTATGAAGAAAACGACGCTGATGACTGTGATATGCTCCCAGCAAATTCCCCGAGGACAGCTGATAATGCATCCGAACGAAGGTTCAGACCTGGGACTATTTACTACCAGTCATTCGGTGGAATGGTGCACTGATATTCTTCCCGAGGAGTTCCTGAAGGGAAATTCCGGTTCGGTTCGCCCTCTTTCGGTCGAACTGATGAACGAGTGCCCGCACAATACGGTTCAAATCAATGTGTATGAATGGGAACATATAGGCGCTCCGGAGAAGGCGGTAGTTTTTCTGGACGGGAAAAGGCTTTTCATGCACGGGGCGAAAAACGCGCAGAAAGTGACAAAGTAAGCCGACGGAAATACGACCTGCCTTTGACAAAAACCCGCATTATCGCCGATACTTCCCTTATGAATAAACGAATAAAAACAATCTATATCGTCATTTTTGTTCTTGTGCTCATCATCCTTATCCCGACCTCGATCTTCGGTCTGCGCGTCGCCGCTGCATCCAGAGAGTTTACTCCCCGTCCGACAGGGAAGGTAAACAGTGAAATCACGGCCATTCTGGACCAGAACGTCAATATGTATGTGCTCGAGAAGGACGGAAAATACATGGCCGTTGATGCGGGCACGAGCAAAAGCCATATCGCATCCGAACTCAAAAGATCCGGGATTGATCCGCAAAAAGTAACCGCTTTGCTGCTTACTCATACCGATTTTGACCATACCGCCGCGGTCAGCCTCTTCAGGAACGCGGAAGTGTACATTTCGAAGCCTGAGGAAAACATGATCAACGGAAAGATTCACCGTGCCCTGATCTTCAACAATTCCCTGAAAAGAATCCACCACCTGCTCGGGGACGGAGAAGAAATCAAGATTGACGGATGGAACGTAAAAATCATCGTTATTCCGGGACACACGAGCGGTGCGTCCTGTTATCTGATTGACGGAAAATACCTCTTTTCCGGAGACAGCACCGCCTTGACCAAGGGCGAAACTACCCATTTCAACTCTTTTTTTAATATGAATACGGACGAACAAATAGTATCTTTAAGAAAACTGGAAGATATTCAGCAGATCGAACTGGTGTTGACATCGCATTATGGAACTGCAGGAGGACTAATATGGCAAAAATAACCTTGAAAGGAAACATGATAGAAACGGCGGGATCACTCCCCGCAACAGGATCGAAGGCTCCGGATTTCCGCCTGACCCGTGAAGACCTGTCAGATGTGTCCCTGAAGGACTATGCGGGGAAAAAGAAAATACTCAATATTGTACCGAGTCTGGATACCGGCACCTGCGCCGCAAGCGCGCGGCGTTTTGACCATGAGATAGCATCCCTCCCCGATACGGTGCTTCTGACCGTTTCGAACGATCTTCCCTTCGCGATGGCGCGCTTCTGCAAGGCCGAAGGACTTGAAAACATCATTTCCCTGTCCCAGATGCGCGACCGCAAATTCGGGACGGATTGGGGTGTGGCGATACTTACGGGCCCTCTTGCGGGGCTCCTTTCCCGCGCGGTAGTCGTGCTCGACGCGAATGACACGGTTGTCTATACCGAGCAGGTAAGCGAAATTGCGCACGAACCGGATTATCCTGCTGCCCTGAAAGCGTTAAAATCGCTCTAAAACGCTGATACCTCATACACCTCCTCATACTGCAGAGCCTGCATACAGAGTTAAGATTCTTGTATACAAAAAGGCAAATGTAGCATAAATTGAATGGAAGTAAAGCTGAACAAATACCAAAGATGGTATTACGGTTACAAAGGCGTAATCGGGGTTGCTCAATGAGGAGTAGTTATGGCTAATGCGTACATTCAGGATGTCTTGACCCAGGTCAAGGCACGAAACGGTCACGAAAGTGAGTTTCTTCAGGCTGTGCAGGAGGTTCTTGAAACCCTTGAACCAGTAGTTAATCAAATGCCCGAGCTTCAAAAAAACGCGATTCTCGAGCGTCTGGTAGAACCCGAGCGGACTATCATATTCCGCGTTCCGTGGGTAAACGACGCGGGAAAATTCTGCGTAAACCGCGGCTACCGGGTACAGTTCAACAGCGCGATTGGCCCCTACAAGGGCGGCCTCCGCTTTCATCCCACCGTAAACCTTTCAATTCTCAAGTTCCTCGGATTCGAACAGGTTCTCAAGAACAGCCTGACAACCCTCCCCATGGGCGGCGGCAAGGGCGGAACTGACTTCGATCCGCACGGAAAGACAGACGGCGAAGTAATGCGTTTCTGCCAGAGCTTTATGACCGAGCTGTATCGCCATATCGGCGCGGACACAGACGTTCCCGCAGGCGACATCGGAGTCGGCGGACGCGAAATCGGCTACATGTTCGGCCAGTACAAACGCCTATCAAACGAATTTACCGGAATCCTTACAGGCAAGGGCCTTTCCTACGGCGGATCCCTGATCCGTCCTGAAGCGACCGGCTACGGATGCGTATATTTTGCCGAAAACATGCTTGCCCAAAAGGGCGACAGCTTCAAGGGTAAAATTTGCGCAGTATCCGGATCAGGAAACGTTGCCCAGTATACTATAGAAAAACTGAACCAGCTCGGAGCCAAACCGGTTACCGTATCGGACTCGAACGGATTCATCCATGACGGCGATGGAATCGATGCCGAAAAACTGGCTTTTATCATGGACCTCAAGAATGTCCGCCGCGGAAGAATCAGCGAATACACCAAAAAATTCCCCAAAGCGACTTATACCGAGGGCGCGCGCCCCTGGGGAGTCAAGTGCGACTGTGCATTTCCCAGCGCGACCCAGAACGAAATCTCGGGAAAGGACGCGGAAGCCCTCGTCAAAAACGGATGCCACCTGGTTGCCGAAGGCGCCAACATGCCTTCTACTCCCGAGGCAATTGAAGTCTTCCTCAAAAACAAGGTGCTCTACGCTCCCGGAAAGGCATCAAATGCCGGCGGCGTCGCCACTTCCGGACTGGAAATGTCACAGAACTCCATGCGCCTGTCCTGGACCAGCAGCGAAGTCGATACCCGGTTGAAGGGCATCATGAAGAGCATTCACGACAATGCCTTCAGCGCGTCGAAGCAGTTCGGCGATGAAGGCAACTACATGATGGGAGCCAATATTGCCGGTTTCCTGAAGGTAGCACACGCAATGATCGCTCAGGGTCTTGTGTAAGCGACGGTAATGCAGGCCCCGGCTTGCAGGTGAGAGCGTCAGCTCCGGCATCAAGCCGGGGCTTTTTTGTTTATTGCACTTTATACTGGAAGCTGCATGAATAAATCGGTATACTTGCGTGATATGACACGAAAAGGCTTTTTGACCGGAACAGTTTCAGCCGGAGCGCTGATTATGCTTTGGTACATCGCGGCGCTCATCATAGACTCTCCCTTTATTATTCCCACCCCGGCATCGGTGATTCTGGATTTATTTATCCTCATTAAAACGCCTGTTTTCAACAGCATGATCACGGTCACCTGTTTCAGGGGCCTACTCGCATTCGGCATTTCGCTGGTCTGTTCATTTTTTTTGGGGCTTGGATCCGGAATTTCCGCCACTTTTTCGGCAGCTCTTCGCCCCTGGATGACCACCATAAAAGCAACGCCGGTGGTAGCCTTTATCCTGATAGCGCTGCTCTGGTTCGGCTCGTCCATCGTGCCGATCTTCGTGGCAGTGCTGATGACCGTTCCCGTCATGACCGAGGCTATCGCTCAGGGAGTCAGGAGCAGCGACAAGGGTCTCCTCGAAATGGCGCGCGTGTATCATTTCAGCAGAAGGGATGTGCTCCTGCATATCCAGCTTCCCTCGGCCCTCCCGTTTTTCCTCGGAGGCGCCGGTGCATCCCTCGGTCTGACCTGGAAGGTTGTCGTCGCGGGGGAAATTTTAAGCTCGCCGCGCATGGGCATCGGAAGCGCGATGCAGACCGCAAAGATTCACCTGGAAACGCCGCGCGTTTTTTCGCTCACCATCACCGCGATACTTCTAAGCATCATAACCGAGCTGCTTTTTGATTTTTTCATCTATCTCTCGGTGCGGTACAACAGACAGGAAGGGAAAGAGTGATGCAGATAACAAAACTGAACGTGTCGTTCGGCGAGCGGACCATATTTTCCGATTTCTCGATCAGTTTCGAGGATCATGCGGTAACCGTCATACTCGGGCCTTCGGGCTGCGGCAAGACAACCCTGCTGAACTCCATCGCCCTTGAAAAGGCCGATTCAATGGTTTCCTACATTTTCCAGGAGCCGCGCCTGATTCCCTGGTGCACCCTCGAAAAAAACATCACGCTCATCCTGAAGGGCTCTCCCGAACAAAAACGGGAGCGCTCGCTCCTGTATCTCGCAAAGGTAGGCCTTGAAAAGAGAGCCGGGGAATATCCGGGAAAACTTTCCGGCGGAGAAAGACAGCGGGCAGCCATTGCGCGCGCCTTTGCCTATCCTTCTCCGGTTCTGCTGATGGATGAGCCTTTCCAGTCCCAGGACCCGGGTTTGAAACTCCAACTGATATCCCTGGTAAAGGAACTCCAGGCGGAAGAAAAAAGAACGATAATAGCGGTAACCCATGACGTGCGCGAGGCAGTCGCCCTTGCCGACCGGGCCCTTATATTAAACGGCAGCCCCGTATCCATCATACTCGACACGCCCGTCACCACGCATTTTGAACAGCAGCTCTCAGAGGTACTCACCTGTCAGACATCAATCTGGTAAAAAAACCATCATTCCCCGCCCGGGCGGCGGCCTTTGTCAAAAAGGAAACCGTTCTCGTCATCGCCCTGGCCTCGGCCTTTGTATCAATGTTTTTTGTGCCGCCGTCGCGCCTCTATGCGTCCTATATCGACTGGAAAGTGCTCGCATGTCTCCTCTGCCTGATGGCCGTAGTGTCCGGCCTGCGTAAAACCGGTCTTTTCGATATCGCGGCCCTTGCCCTAACGCGTCTGAGCGGAGGCATCCGAAGCATGGCGATTATCCTCATCCTTTCAACCTTTTTTGTCTCCATGGCAGTCACCAATGACGTTGCCCTGATCACTTTCGTACCATTCTCTTTATTGTTGCTGAAGAAGGTCAAAACGAAACGAACAAAGCTTACCGTCATCACGCTGCAGACTATTGCGGCAAATATCGGGAGCTCTCTTACCCCGATCGGGAATCCTCAAAATCTGTATTTGTTTTCATTCTACAAAATGGATGCCGTACAATTCTTTACCGCGATCGCACCTGTTGTCGCGGCAGGAGGCTTCCTGCTGATTGCCGCCGCCTTTACCATCAAGAATGAAAAAATGACCTTTCGCGGGGCCGCCTCGAACCAATCGCCGAATATCGTTCATATTATAGTCTATTTTCTGCTTTTTACGCTTTCCGTACTCGCCGTGTTCCGGATTATCGATTACCGGGCAGCCCTCGTCCTGGTCATTCTGACGCTGCTCCTGCTGGATCGGGGCCTTTTCCGCCTTATCGACTACACCCTTTTGTGGACCTTTGCCGGTTTTTTTGTTTTTATCGGCAATCTGCAGCACATCGGGGCAGTCACGCGAGCGCTGACGTCGATCGTGGATAAGAACGCCCTGCTCGTAAGCACCCTAGCAAGCCAGGTAATAAGCAACGTGCCTGCCGCGATTCTTCTGTCCCGTTTCACGCAGGATTCCACCGCCCTGCTCCGCGGGGTGAGCATCGGGGGAATGGGGACGATTATCGCATCCCTTGCGAGCGTCATCAGCTACAAGTTCTTCGTCCATGAATACCCCGAAGAAAATTTCGCTTTCCTCAAGGTGTTTACGATCTGGAATGTCGCTTTTCTGGTGTTTTTATACGGGATTTGCCTGCTGCTGGAATGGAGCGCAACTGTAAAATGTATATTTTGTTGAACTTTTTTCCCTCTGATAAGACTAAATTGTGTAATGATTCTCTTGATAATCTATAAAAAAAACACTATTATCGAGCCGATCTGATTTTAAAAAGAGTATTGTTTTTTTATCAGTCAAGGAGTGTTTTATGTCATTTGATTCTATCCTTGGAATATTTCAGGGAGTTCAAACCTTGTTCGCGGTAACCCCGACATTGGCATTTGCCCGTATCGGACTCATTTTTCTCGGTATACTGCTGGTATACCTCGGAAAAAAGGAAATTCTCGAACCCCTGCTCATGATACCGATGGGTCTCGGCATGGCAACCGTCAATGCGGCGGTAATGTTCTTTGATCCGCTCAAAATGCACGGAGGAGTCGGAACCCTCTTCCTTGAGGCCAGCGCAGGAGCTTCAACCGACGCAGTTAATAATGCGGCCGACCTGATGACCATCCTTCAGATCGATTTTCTGCAGCCCATTTATACCTTTATGTTCTCGAACGGCCTCATCGCCTGTCTCGTATTTATGGGAATCGGAAGCTTGCTTGATATCGGGTTTGTAATGATGCACCCCTATATGAGCATGTTCCTCGCCCTCTGTGCGGAACTGGGAACCATCCTCGTCCTTCCGATTGCCCAGCTTTTCGGGTTTACCATCAAGCAGGCTGCCGCCATCGCAATGGTCGGCGGCGCTGACGGCCCGATGGTTTTGTTCACCAGCCTCCGTCTTGCACCGGAACTCTTCGTGCCTATTACTGTCGTCGCCTATCTCTACCTCGGCCTTACCTACGGCGGATATCCCTACCTCATCAAGCTGATGGTGCCGAAGTCCATCCGGGGAACCGAGATGCCCGCGCAAAAACATGACGGAAAAATCACCTCGTTCCAGAAACTGATGTTCGCGGTCGTTATCTGCGTGCTGCTTTCCTTCCTGTTCCCTGTTGCAGCTCCCCTTTTCTTCAGCCTCTTCCTCGGCGTTGCCGTCCGCGAATCCGGAATCAAGGCCTTCCAGGACCTGGTATCGAATACCATTCTGTACACGGCCACTCTTTTCCTCGGGCTTACCCTCGGCATCCTCTGCGAAGCGAGTACCATTTTCAATCCGGTCGTACTCCCCCTCCTTCTTCTCGGCATGCTGTCCCTGCTTCTGTCGGGAATCGGCGGACTCCTCGGCGGTTACATCCTGTATTTCTTCAAGAACGGAAAGTTCAATCCGGTCATCGGCATCGCGGGCGTTTCCTGCGTTCCGAGCACCGCAAAAGTAGCGCAAAAGGTCGTTTCGGCGACTAACCCCCAAGCCATGATCATGCAGTACGCACTCGGCGCCAATATCTCGGGTGTCATCACCACCGCGATTATTGCCGCAATTTACGTAACGATCCTGGGCCCCAAATAAGGAGGAAGAAATATGTATGCTCCAGATATTGTTGCGGCCTCCGCACTGGTAGTTTTAGTCCTGATATTCTTACGCATTTCCTGGACTCTCAAGGAAATAAGCGACTCGCTCGGCTCGCGATCCACCGCCGAGCGCAGGGTCAGCTATGCGCGCCTGAATACTGGCAAGGAAGAAAAGGCGCCGGGGCTTTCCGCGGACGCCGTGATTGACGAAAAAGAAATCGCAGCAGTCATCGCAATAGCCAGCGCGGCAATGCGCGCGGCTGTCTAACTTTAAACCAAGAAGGAATCTGATATGAAGAAAATAGATTTTATGCTTACCGCCTTCCGCGACGGCTTCCAGTCCGTATACGGAGCACGCGTCTTCTCGAAGGACTATCTGCCCGTCGTAGAAGCATGCGCCGAAGCCGGAATTACCCACATCGAAGCCGGCGGCGGCGCGATGTTCCAGTCGCACTTTTTCTACGGCAACGAAAACTCGTTCGAGGTGATGGACGCCTTCCGCAAGGCAGCGGGACCAAACGCGAACCTGCAGACCCTGGCCCGCGGCATCAACGTCGTAGGCCTCGACAGCGGCAGCTCGGAGGTAATCAACCTCCACGCAAAGATGTTCAAAAAACACGGAATGACCACCATCCGAAACTTTGACGCACTGAACGACGTAAACAACCTGATCTATTCCGGAAAGTGCATCCGCAACGCGGGACTGAAGCACGAAATTACAATCACCATGATGGAACTTCCCCCTGGATGCAAGGGCGCACACACACCCGACTTCTACATGAACGTGCTCAAGCAGATCCTTGACGCCGATATTCCCTACGATTCAATCTGCTTCAAGGACGCCTCCGGAACTTCGCGGCCGACCAAAGTCTACGAGACAATCAAGGCAGCACGAAAGATGCTCGGGCCCGACGCGCGCATTGTGTTCCACAGCCATGAGACGGCGGGAACCGGCACGGTCAGCTACATGAGCGCGATAGAGGGAGGCGCCGACCAGATCGACCTTTCCATGGCTCCCTGCTCGGGCGGCACAAGCCAGAGCGACATCATCACCATGTGGCACGCGCTCCGCGGCAGCGACTACAGCCTTGACATCGACGTGAACAAGATCATCGCCCTGGAGGAGAAATTCAAGGATGCGATGAGCGACTACATGATTCCACCGGAAGCGACGAAGGTAGAGCCCCTCATTCCCTTCTTCCCGATGCCGGGCGGAGCTCTCACCGCCAACACCCAGATGCTCCGCGACAACAAGCTTCTCGACAGATATCCCGAGGTCATCAAGGCCATGGGCGAATCGGTCGCGAAGGGCGGCTTCGGCACCTCCGTCACACCGGTCAGTCAGTTCTACTTCCAGCAGGCATTCAACAACGTCATGTTCGGTCCCTGGAAAAAAATCGCGGAAGGCTACGGAAAAATGGTCCTCGGCTATTTCGGTAAAACCCCCGTTCCAGCCGATCCCGAAGTTATCAAGATTGCCGAGCAGCAGTTGGGTCTCGCACCCACGACCGAAAGCCCCCTCGCAATCAATGACCGTAATCCGAAAAAGAGCCTCGCGGCCGCGGCTAAAATGCTTGACGACGAGGGTCTAGAAAAGACCGACGAAAACCTCTTTATCGCCGCCGCATGCCAGGACAAGGGCATTCTCTTCCTGAAAGGCGGAGCGAAGACAGGCGTCCGGAAAATTTCCGATGAAGTCGTCGTGAAACCCGCCGCAAGCGCGGCTCAGAAGCCCGATGCGGTTACCGTTACCCTTTCGAACAAGGCCTATGGCGTCAAGTTTGCCGGAAACACGGTTACCGTCAACGGCGTCGCCTACAGCTTCAACGTTAAGGACGGCATCGACGCCGAGGCAGTCGCGAAAACCGCGATTCTTCCGAAATCGGTCGATGTGCCCGGAATCAGCCAGAGCCATTCCGTCGAGTCTCCCCTTCCAGGCCTTGTGCTCAAGATCCAGAAGAAGATCGGCGACAAGGTAGCCGTCGGAGAGACAGTGCTCGTGCTCGAATCAATGAAAATGGAAAACCCCATCAACTCGCCTTTTTCCGGAATCATCCAGGATATCGCGATCATGCAGGGCGACCAGATTGAGTCCGGAGCGGTACTGTTCAGGGTGGGAACCGTCGCGCACGGAAGCATCAATACCGTCTCGCGCGCGGCTGACGCCACGGCAAAGACACCCACGAAGTCCGAAATCGCCACCGGCGTCCAGACTAAAATCCAGTCGCCGCTTCCCGGTCTCGTGCTGCGCATCTACAAGGCTCCGGGCGAGAAGATCTCCGCGGGTGAGTCAATTCTTGTCCTCGAGTCAATGAAAATGGAAACGCCGATCAACAGTGCCGTCAGCGGCGTAATCGAAACCATCGCCGTCAAGCAGGGTGACCAGATCGAATCCGGTCAGGTTCTTGCGACCGTACGGGAATAAGGAAGATAAAATGGAATTAACCGGAGTCAACGTAGCCTTCGCCACCTATGCAATAGCGGCTGTCATCTCGATGTTAACCGCTGCACTTATTTCGATCATGGTAAAACTGATCAAGATAAGCAACAACCGAAAAGAAAAGATCAACAAGTAATTGCCTCTTCCCGTCCGGCTTGAAATCATGCCGGACGGGA
>JAYVSC010000230.1:0-22311 GCA_043775705.1 Spirochaetales bacterium
GGGCCCGCGCGTATCCTTGAACTGATACGGATGAAAAAATTCAAAACCCACGGCATTTCAATGGTAGTTCTCGATGAAACGGACCGGATGCTCGCTCCCGAAATGAGGGATATCCTGCGGGATCTTCTTGAGATTCTCCCCCCCGAAGCGCAGTTTATCGCCTGTTCCGCGACCCTCAGCAACTATCATGCCTCCATTCTCGAGAAAATGATTCCCGAAAAGAAGGAAAAACCCGCGGCAGAAACCGATGCAGGGACACTCACAGAAACGTTCGCTGATCAAACGGATGACGCTGATCAAACGAGCGACGCTGAAAAGGGGCATGACGCAGAAAAAGGAGTCGGCGAGGAATCAAAAAAATACAGGATTCGAATGATCAACCTGCCTCCGGAAGACGTGCTGAAACGGAATATCATTCACTGGGCTTTTTATTCTGAGGGTCGAAACAAGATCGAGACGCTTCGAAGCTTTCTTATCGGCGAGAAACCCGGCAAAGCCCTGGTCTTTACGGCCATTGCGGGTCAGGTGGAAAACATCGTCGCCCAGCTCAACTACAAAAAAGTACCCTGCGCCGGCCTCTACGCGAAGCTTGACAAGATCGAGAGAAAGAAAGCCATAGACGATTTCCGCGCGGGGCGGCTCAAGGTGCTGGTCACGAGCGATCTTGCGGCGCGCGGACTGGATATACCGAACATCACCCACGTGATTCAGCTTGACGTCAATGAAAACGAGGACTTCTTCATCCACCGCGCCGGACGTACAGCCCGGGCGGGAAAATCGGGAATCAACGCGATATTCGGCGATGAAAAGGAACTGCGGAACCTGTCCCGCATCGAAAAGAAACTCGGGATCATTGTGTATCCCAAAATGCTGTACGGGGGAGTGGTTCGCACCCCCCTGCAGGATGATGACCTGAACAGCAATACCCCTAGTAATAATACTCAAAACCCGCACTGATATAGTTATTGAACACCGTGCCCGTTGCCTCATGCTTCCATGCAGAGAGCTGCGCGGCGGCGGCGGCGGCGATATCGGCGTCAGTTGCCGTTATGCCCAGGGTTTCGTCGTAGGTATACACCCGGCTGTTGATCCCGTCATTTATATTGCATTCAAAGCGGTACCCGAAACGGAAAACCATGTATCCGCCGGTCTTGAGCACCGGCAGGCGGCAGACTGCGTCAAAGCCGGTCTGCCATATATACTGGATCGTGTCCTGGGTAAGAAAGGGCGTAGAGTAATTGAACGCATGACCGCTGTCTGTTCCCGAAGAATTGAGAATGGTGCCGTCAGTGATATAGGTATTTTCTACGGTAAGGTATTCCTTTATCCGCGCCGCATCCATTCCCTCGTTGACGTTCCCGTGACGGATCATGATACCTACCAGGTCGAAATCGACTCCCTCGAGGGGTCTCATCGTTATTTTAAGGTTTATGCGGTCCGAATTCGGATCGAGTGCAGCCCCGAAGGAATTGTCGGCATGGAGGTAGTTCTGGTAGTTGGGCACGGACAGGTCAAGCGGGTCGCCGTTTTTATGGGAATAGGTGTAGGGCGTGATCATCGTATAGTCGATGGACGCGATGGTGAATATACCCGATTTTCGGGGAACATATGAGGTGCCGAGCTGGCCGGCCAGGCGCCATTTCGTGTCAAACTTCAGATGGGCGATGTCGTTAAAGCTGAGATCGTCGGCGTAAAGCACCCCGTCGATCTTGAGTCCTTTTATGGGCTTTACGGTAAACATGCCGCCGAGATAGCTATTGTCGACAAATCCGGTTTGACTCTGGCTGATCAGATACGGGGCCATAGGCAGGAGATACATCAGGTCGAGCCTGCCGCCGAACATGATGGATTCGAGAAAGGAAACCGAGAGCCAGTCAAAGGGCCGATAGTCGAACGAATGCACCGACAGGTATTTTTCGGGATACCAGTTACCTTTTGCCCCGGGCGGTGCCTCCTTGATGTATTTTTTCGCGTATCCGTTATCCGCGGTCAGGGAATACAGGGAGAGATTGAAGCCCCATTTGCTTTTGTTCACCGCGAAGGAATACTGGCCGCTGTGCAGGGCCTGGGAACCGACAATGACGCCGTTGGACTGAAAGGGGCCATAGGTTCCCCGCATCAAGCCGGCATTCAGATAGTATTCGGTCGTCCCGACGGCGACGGAAGAGTCGATCGAGGGCAGTATCCAGAATGGACCTATTTTTGCATTGTCCTCGACTATATCCTTGACAGACTTCTGCCAAGCGGGGAGAACTTCCATTGAAGGCAGCTTGTTGGTGGCCCAGCCCTCCATGGATCCGCTTGCGGTCAAATAGTCTTCTATTTCGTAGTTGAGCTTGAAGGCAATAGCTACGGCTATCTGCTTCCGGCTCTCGGCAGTATCAATGACCGCCTCGGACTTTCCGCCGAGAGTCACAATACGGCCGAAAAAACGCGCGTAGTGGGCTTGGGCATTTTTACGCTGATCGGCGTCGCCCTTTTCTATCACCGTTCTCAGTATTTCCTTGACGAGCTGAAGCGGATAGGGCCTTGCCGCGGGCAGGTTGTTTACCAGACCCGAGGTTTCCCAAATCGCCAAATCGGTATAAAAAAAGTCAAAGGGATCGGAAGCCACCTGCGCATTCAGGGCAAGGGTGAATCCCAAAAAAAGCAAAACAAGGGCGCTTTTTATTTTCATATATATTCCTTACAATCAGTTTTTTTCCAGGGGGGTCAGCGAAGTGACCATGTCATCGAGCAGCGGGCATTCACGGAAGGGGTCAGCTGTCCGTCATCCATCAAACTATATCCAAGTTTTCCATCTATCACAAGGTGGGAATCAATGCGCACCATACCGAAAAGTGAAAGTGAATTCTGGGTTCTATGGGTTCCGGTAGGATTCCCCCGGGCAGCCTCGGTGAGGGTATCGGGATAGTAGTCATCGGCGGAGCTTTCCAAAAAGTCCGTTTCGTTGTCGCCCTTGTAAATAAAACGGTACTCGAAACCCATGGTATGGGACTGCGGCACATCGTAGACCGCGCGCGCGAGGCAGGCGATGGTATCCGGCCCATAGGGAGAACCAAGCCATCCCTCGATTTTTTTCGATGCGTATCCGGATGGCGCCATTAATTCCCGTCGGTACCAATAAAAACTGATGTCATGGTTTGACAGCATGTAGAGCCAGGGATTGCTGTACACCCCTTCAATGCTTCCCGTCAGATAACCGTTCCGAAAGGGCCGTATTGCCTCGATACCGGCGAGCCCCCCGAGCGAATTGGGAATGGCGCCAGCGGTGGATGAATAGGTTTCAAGCTCGTAGGAGGTCTGAAACTGGTTCATGACGAACTGTCCGTATATGCGATATCCGGGCGCCGGCACAAAATCCGCCGAGAGGGCAAACTGGGTACCGACAGGGCTATAGCCGTCAGCCTGGCCGTAGTCATCACGCCATCCTGCATAACTGTGAAATATCATGGCCGGATTGAGGTACCGCACGTCTATTGTGGAATTGACGCTTGCAGCCTCCGAAAAGCAAAGGGTTAAATTCGGCAGCGGCCGGATCGTAAGGTCATGAAAATACACCCACCGGTCGTTTGCAAGCTCGACCGGTGTTATGGACAGGCGGATTGCGGGAGAAAAAAAAACAAAAGATGAATAATTGGTACGATCCTGGGTTCCTGAAAGAATCATGCTGTCGTTCAGCGTCCGGCTGATTTGGGGGGACCCTCTGCCCACTACCGCAGTGAAAAAATCAGTGCCGCAGCTCAAATAGGCCCTTGAAGGCACATTCAAGTCGATATCATCGGCTGAGACGGGAATATTCGAATAATTGCCATTGATAAGTGAAGCCCAATAGCCTTCCCCGAGAGAAAAATCTGCAAATGCGCTTACGAAGGGGGTAAAACCGAGCCGGAGGGGAACAGAGAGAAGGGGCGCAGTTTCATTGTAGTTCTCGATGGATTCAAAACCAAAGTACGCATTCTCGTCCAGCGTAGAACGACCGGTGACCGAAACAACGGGATTGAAATCAAGGCTTGCCAGTCCGCTTGTCCACAGCGGCTCTGTGCTGCCAAGGCTGTCCTGGATTTTCCGGTACAGGTTTTGCCCCTGAACCCCGAGGGATTCATAGGGAATCGCGCCGAGATAGATGCGGAATTCATTGACACTGGCGGGCGAATTGACTGCAAGCGTAGTCTGGCCCGTGTCGACCGACAGATACCTGAGCGCATCGTATATCCAGCTGTCAGCGGGAATGAGTTCCGCTCCCCGGATTTCCGCGAATGAGGAAGGCATGAAAAAGAGCATCAGGAGGACAAACAGGCTCAAGGTGCGTTTCATGTAAAATCATTTATAAATTTCACGACATCATCGACGCCGTTGCGCACACCGAGTTTCGCTATATTTCTTCCAACCTCGGCTGCCAGTTCCGGGTTTTCAACCACTTTCAACGCCTGGTCGAGGATAGCCTTGTGGCTGCGGATATACCACCCGCCGCCGTTTTCAACCACATAGAGTACGTTTCCCAGTTCCTGTCCCCTGATAAACGTCGAAAAAATAACCGGTTTTCCCACCGAGAGCACTTCCATTACGGTGGATGCGCCCCCTTTGGTGATGACGCAATCGGCAATATTGAGCAAATCCTGCATGAAGGTGACAAAGCCGAAAATCATCACGTTTTTTGCCCCGGTCAGCTCAACCATGTCAGTTACCAGGCGTTTGAGCAGCTTGTTTTTTCCGCAAACGACGACAAGTATTTCGGATCGTTTTCTCCGGATAAAATGCGAAACGATGCGGTCAGCGCTCTTCAGCCCTTCTCCGCCGCCCGCTATAAGCAGCACTTTTTTCCCCCGGGGTATCTTGAGCCTTTCCCTTGCTTCCGCGATTTCCTCAGGTGAGTAGTGATGGTCATAGGAAGTGGAAAGCATAAAGGGAAAGGTATGTACGCGTGATGGATCAAATTTGTATTTGGAGATTGCTTCCTGCCTGAGTTTTTCGGAAAATACCACCAGTTCGGTTTTTTTCTCGTAGAACCAGAGTGCGTGGGCCGTGAACGGATCAGTAACGAGGGTGATGAGCGGAATGGAAGGATTTACGCGGTTTATCGCCCGTCGGGCCATGATAATGAGGACTTCATGGAGACAAACGACCTTCGTTATCCCGTGTTCACGAAAAAAATCCGCGAGATACTTTATGCCGTTCAGGGATACAAAATAGTTGCCGAACCGGATCATGACCGGAATTTCGGTCAGCCGGTAAAACAGGACATAGGACGGCTCGAAATAATTGGAAGAAATCAAATAACCCTGCTCGAAAAAGAAGCGGGAGAATTTCATTTTTTCGCTGAACCCGTTCAGCATGAATGATTCACTTTTACCCGGATAGGAGTTTTCCATACCTTTTGAAAGGGCTTTCGCAGGAGCAACATGACCAGCGCCGGTATTGAGATACAGGAAAGCGATTTTCTGTTTCATAGTAGTGCTTTCAGTATACAGGTATTGAAATCTGGAAACAAGGGACAATCGGATACTTCGTCAGCCCCCCCCTTCCCTTAACTGCGCCTATGGACGGAAAAATTTCTTTTTCTTCGTCTTGTAGCGGAAAAGAGTATCCCTATAGATCTGCTCGAGACGGACGGACATGGTTCCGATTGTCCAGGATTTTGCGTGTTCATAGGCTTCCTCAACCTTCGCACAATACAGATCGGGATCGGATAAAAGCTGGATGACCCGATCGGTGAATTCCACAGGATCATTCTTGACCATAAAGCCGCCGTTATCGCCGCCCATTACGGTAATCGTTCCCATTTCGCCGATGGCGACGACGGGAGTGCCGGAAAGCATAGCCTCGATGGTCACGAGCCCCTGGGTTTCGGTAAGGGAAGGAAACACGAAAATGGTTGCCATACCATACACAAGGGACAAATCGGTGCGGTCAAGATAACCGGTAAAAATACAGTCGCCTGCAATTCCGAGTTCCTCGGCCTCTGCCTGAAAAAGGGGAAGCTCGGGTCCGTTTCCGACCACCAGCAAAACCGTGTTTTCATGCGCTTTAAGAACGGCAGGCATGATACGCAATAAAAAGGAAATATTTTTCTCTTTCCCTACCCTTCCCGCGAAAAGAAGGATGCGTTTTCCTGCAAGATTGAGGTATTTCTTTTCAAGCTGCTGGCGGAATTCCTCCACCTTGAACTTGTCGTTCACGAAAATCAGGGGATCAATCCCCGTCGGCAGAAAATGAGCCGGTTTTTTTACCTTGTATCGTTTCAGAACGTCAAGAATCTGGGCCGAAGGCGCGATTATCGTCTCCGCACGGGTGGCCATGCTCTTGATCAGACGGCGCGCGATGATTCGAAGGAGAAATTCGGGTACATGGGGAATATAGTTGACCGCATAGTCTTCCCAAAGGGTATGAAAGGTATAGACTGCAGGAATGCCGTGAAGCTTTGCGTAATAAAAACCGAATTCTCCGATGACAAATTCGGAATTGACGTGCACAAGGTCGGGCCCGAAGGCGGTGAGCTGTTTTGAAACCCAAAACCATTTATGGAATTTTGCCACCCTGTCCTCTTTCGAGATGGGCATCGGATAGGAGGGAACGCGTATGACGATGGGGTCCGATTCAGTTACGCGTTTGTCCATAAGAGGATTTGACATGCGCTCGACGGTCTGTGCATCGGGATAGAGCGAGCAGATTATCACTACTTGATGTCCCAGTTGTATGAGAGCCCGTGAAAAGGAATCGACCGAAACGGTCACTCCGTTTACCCGGGGCCAGTAGGCGTCTGTGAACATTACTATTTTCATGCAAAAAAACCTCTTTGACCAGTGTAGCACGATTTACTGCACATAGTATAACACGATATTGAACCGGACGGAAATTAAGGTTATAGTGCAGATACAAATGACAGCAGCAGAAAAATCTGAATTAGGGGCTTTTTTACATACCGCGCAAAGCTGGGTTTCAGGATATCGCACGGACATCCCGGAAATGCAGCCCATCCCCGTTTTGCTTGCCTCAGACGGGCAGGAATTCGGCGAAGAGGCAGAGGCGCTCCTGGACAAAATGCTCTCCGCGATCAATCTTTCGCGTTCCGACAACTGTATTCTGGCCGACATAACCTGCGATATAACAGCGGACACAACGGCCGGTATTGAGGGATATATATCCCGTTTTAAGCCCCTCATCATCCTGACCCTGGGAAAAAACGCCTCGCAGGCACTCCTTGGAACGGAAAGCGAACTGGATTCCCTGAGGGGCCGGGTGTTCACCTTCAGCGGGATTCCCGTCATGGCTACCTATCACCCTGAAGAGCTCCTCCAAAATGGAACGCTCAAGCGTCCCGCATGGGAGGACCTGAAGTCATTCAGGACTGAACTTGACCGGATTCTCGCCCGATAACCGACAAATAACCAATAAATAGCTGGAGTATTATGGCACAATGGCTCGAGGTAGTCCTGAACGTTCCGGTCTACCAGTCTTTTACATATAAAAATCCCGAAGAATCCCGCGCCCGGTCTCTGACCGGCAAACGGGTCGAGGTCCGCTTCGGGTCACGCGTCATGATCGGCTTTGTCGTCGCCGATTTCGATATCCTTCCCGCCGGTTTTCCCCTTGAGGAAAAGGCCGTAAAGCCGATTCTCCGGGTCGCGGACGCAGAACCCCTGTTCGGCGAGGGTGAAATTGCCCTTGCACGCTGGATCGCGTCCTTTTACCTTTGCGCCGAAGGGGAAGCGCTCGGCGCCATCCTTCCTTCCGGAAAAAAGGAAGGCGAAGCAGGCGGTCTCACTTTCGAAGATACCGATTTTTCAAATAAACCGGTTGAACTTTCCGAGGAACAGAAAAACGCGATCGCGGGGATTCTGGATCCCGCCTTCAACAAACCCTCCTACCTTTACGGAGTTACCGGTTCGGGAAAGACAGAAGTCTTTCTGCAGGCCGCCGAGGCGGTGCTCGCACAGGGAAAAGGCGTCATCTATCTTGTCCCGGAAATTGCGCTGACCCACCAGGTTGTAGAGTCCGTGGTAAGCCGCTTCGGCAAGGAAGCCGCGATCCTCCATTCGGGACTCTCCGGCAGCAAGAAACTCACGGAATGGATGCGCATCAAGCGGGGAGAGGCGCGCATCGTCGTCGGCGCCCGGAGCGCGGTTTTCGCGCCGCTTGCCGACCTGGGCCTCATCATTATCGATGAAGAGCATGACGGCTCCTACAAGTCGGGCACCACCCCGCGCTATCACGCCCGGCAGGTCGCGATGCGCCGGTGTACCGATGCGCGCTGTCCCCTGGTCATGGGAAGCGCGACGCCCTCGGTAGAGGCTTGGTACCAGATGAAAACCGGCGCCGTCCGTACCTTTCCCCTTACCCTTCGTCTCGCAGGCGGCGCCGTCCCGGAGATACAGGTAATAAATCTCGCCGGTACCGAAGGCTCACTCTCGCATACACTCGTGTCCGAAATCCGCTCCGCGAAGGAAGCGGGCAGGCAGTCGATATTATTCCTGAACCGGAGGGGCTTTACCCATTTTTTCCGGTGCAATACCTGCCGTTACGAGCTCAAGTGCCGCAACTGCTCGGTCCCGCTTACCTGGCACCGGACGCAGGGCACCATGAAGTGCCACTACTGCGGCGCCCAGGTGCTGCCGCCCACCGTATGCCCCGAATGCGGTTCCCTCGACGTCGGCTACGCGGGCTTCGGAACCGAATTCATCGAGGATGAAGTGAGGCGTACTTTCCCCGGCTATTCAGTCCAGCGGGTCGATACCGACACCCTTACCAAAAAGGGAGAGCTGAAAAAAGCGCTGGATGATTTCCGCGAAGGAAAGACGGATATTCTGCTCGGGACGCAGATGGTGGCTAAGGGGCTTAATTTTCCGGGGGTACGCCTCGTCGGCATTGCCCTCGCGGATACCGGGCTTCATATGCCCGACTTCAGGGCGGCCGAGCGGACATTCGCCCTCATCGTGCAGGTCGCCGGCCGCGCGGGACGTTTTTTTCCCGACGGACGGGTAATCATCCAGACATGGAGCCCCGCGAACCCGGCTATCGTGTACGCGAGCCGGGGGGATCTCGAGGGCTTTTACACCCAGGAACTCGAGCAGCGGGCCCTTCTCGGCTTTCCGCCTTTTGCGCGCCTGCTACGCCTTGTATTCAGGAGCAAAAGCGGACAGACCGCGGAAAACGGGGCAGCGGGAGCCGCCGCCATATTGAAGGACCTGCTTCCGAAAGGCGCAGAGCTGATGGGTCCTTCTGAATGTCCGCTCGCCCTCATCTCGGGTAACGCGAGGCATCAGATCATCATCAGGGGACCGAACATCACCCTGATCACCAGGGCCGCGCGCGTCTTCCTGACCGGCTACAAACCCCTGCAGGGCCTCTATATCGAGGTTGACGTAGACCCGGTCAGTTTGCTGTAGGTTTTGCGATAAGGCTGCTTTGGGTGTGCTTTAATCTACCGGGATTTGTAGCGCACTCAGTACCGGACGTCCCACAGAAAAAGCCCCTGCCCGGGCGCGGTGGGTCCGGCGAGTCTCCGGTTTTTCGAGTCCAGCACACGCTTGAATTCCTCCGGAGGGAAACCCTTCTCTTCCAGGAACAGCAGGGTACCTACCAAGGAACGCACCATTTTCCACAAAAAGGCGTTCGCGGTAATCTCGAAAACAAGGCGCTCCCCTTCGGCTCGAAAATGAGCTGCGTACAGATAGCGGAATTTCGTGCTGCTCTTGTCGCCTATGGCGGTAAAGGTAGTGCAGTCGATCTCCCCCGTCAGGTAAGACGCCATGCGGTTCAGTTTCTCCACGTCGGGCCAGCGCCGCAGATGCCAGAGATAGGGCATCTCGTGGGCAAGCGGATGGCTCCCGCAGTGGATAAAATAGCGGTACGTACGTGCGCGGGCGTTGTAGCGGGCATGGAATGCCTGATGGGTTTCGCGCGAATCGATTATGCGGATATCGTGATCCATTAGAGAGTTCAGGGCATTCAGGAACCGGTCGGCCGGTATGGTCGCGATGTCGGTATAAAAGTTGGCGACCTGGCCGGCGGCATGAACTCCTGAATCCGTTCGGCCCGAACCGATAACCGGGACGGAATGTCCGTGCATTCCCGAGAGGGCCTTTTCGATTTCTTCCTGCACGGTCCGGCCCTTTCCCGCGGCCCTTTCATTCTGCTTTTGCCACCCGAGAAAGTCCGTGCCGTCATACGAAATTTTCATGACGATGTTTCGGAGCCCGTTTTCCTCAATTTCCGTCGGCATCATCGTCATCATCGCTTATTTCCGCAACTATCCTGTCATACAGATTACGGGCATGCTCAAGGAGCGGCCCCGGCTTGGTTTTTGAGGAGCGGCCGAGACCGAACATCTTGGCGAGGGACCGGCGGTGGTACACGAGCAATTCACCCCGTTTTTCGGCGTCCACACGCGACCCGTATTTGAGTTCGAGAAGGGCCGCGAGATAGAGCACGCCGTCATAGCCGTAATTCTTGTCTAGATCGGGACCGAAGGATTTCAGGTTAGCAATCATCTGCTTGCCGGAAGTTTCGAGCTCGACCGCACGCCGGTAAAAAAACAGGGCTTTCCGGTAGAGTATGTCCGAGATGTAGGTATAGTTTTCTTCCGGATATTTTTTTCCGAGTTCCCCGAAAAGCCAGGCCGCGCGAAGCGCGCAAACCCCCTGTTTGATGATCGGGGAATAGGACGGATCCACGTATTCATAACAAAGAAGCGCGAGATAATACGAAGCGGCCCCCTCATTGAGCGTCCGGGACGAAGCGAAATTGAGTTTCGAGAAAAGGTTTTTTACCGAGTCATAACGGCCCTGCATATTATCATAAATACGGCCGAGGCTTTCCTTGTCGAGAGTGCAAAAGTCCTGGGGAAAAGAGGCATAATGACATTTCGGACATACGGTCATCGTATAGACAAGGGGAAGTATTTCACCATACTTCACGGAGGGCTCATACAGCCGGCGCAGCTCGTCGGTAAGACTGCCCGCGATCATCCGGCCGCCGCCCGACATCAGTTCCTCTCTCTTGAACTTTGCGTTGCAGATGGGACACTCGGTCTGGTCCTTGGAATAAAACGTGATGGACGGGGCTTTCTCGATTTTACTCGCCACAGGACTCTCCTTCAACTACCACCATCGCGAGCGCATTGTCCCGCTCATGGGTGAGGCTGAGATGAATAGAGGTGCCCCCGCTCTCGACGAAGGCATCAAGCGCGTTGCCGAAGAGCTGCATGCAGGGCTTTCCGTTATGGTTGTTCAGCACCAGGATATTCTTCAGCGTGATGCTGCTCAACCCCGTGCCGATCGCCTTTCCGAAGGCTTCCTTTGCGGCAAAGCGGGCGGCGAGAGAAAGCGTCGCCCCGCTGCCCCTGCTCAGGGCTGCCTCAAGCTCCTCGGGATGAAAATAACGCGCGAGAAGTCCGGGAATCTGCTGCCAGCGCTCAAGGCGTCTGACATGTACGACATCGAGACCAACACCTATAATCATTCGATTTTCCTTTTTACGGTCAGCTGTATTTCTCCGGGGGAGCTTTTCAGCACCTCGTAGGGTTCGGGAATAATCACGTTGACAGGAAGGCTGTAAATGCCGGGATACCGGATATTCTCGCACAAAACGGTAAGCGCGTTTCCCGGCAGCACCCACTCGGCAAGGTCTGTCTGCGTGCCCTTCAGCTGCAGGGACCCGGACACTTTGTCAGTCTCGACGGTAAAGGAGGGATCAAGGTTCTCAAAATAGAAAGGGACATCCTCATAATTTTTTATCAGCGTGGTCTGGTTGATGGTCACGGTATATTGGGTCTTGTTGTCGCCCGAAATGGCAACAAGCGAATTCCCGTTGACGAGCTGCACGCTTCCCGCAAAGCTCACGTTCCGGCCTGACAGCTCAATCGGATCGGTCACTATATCTGATATTTTCTCGATCGCGGAACGCGGGCCGATAATTTCAGCAATCGCGGGATTGACGGTGAACCCGTTGAATTCATACCCGGTTTCGGGATAGCCCTTGAAGCTCGGGGTTACCTTTACCTTTTTAACCATACGGTGCTCCACGCGAAGGCCGATTTCGACGGGCTCCACGGATACCTCGAGCGGCTCGACATCAACTGCGGTTCCCTTAAGCCTGGTTTGAACCGCAACGCGGATATCCCCTTCCTTCTTGAACTGGGTAAGGTCGATATAGGCGACGATATCGCTTTCAAGTATGGGATATATGCTTTCTGTTTCGCCCCGCAGGTTGATCTTGACCATGCGGGGGTAAGCCGTCGCGGGAACCAGCTGCCCGTTCGTTTCGATGACAAGGGGCACGGAAAAAAAGCGCTGCTCCAGGGTGCTCATCTGGTAAAACAGAAAAAGCATCAGGGCCAGGGTGAAGCACACGATTTTCGCGGGCCAGTTTGAGAGGATTTTGTCCGATATGGTTTTAAATGTCATTTTTGTTTTCCTCGGCAGAAGAGTCCGATCCAAGATAGAGGAGGTCTTCCAGCTGGCGTGTTATCTCCGCGGTGGTGAGGTCGTAGTAGAGCTTTGAGTCGTAAGCAAGGCTGATTGAACCGCTCTCCTCGGACACAATCAGAACCACCGCGTCCGTCTCTTTCGCGAGGCCGAGCGCCGCACGGTGCCGGGTTCCGAAAGTCTTGCGTATGTCCTGCTGCTCCGAAAGGGGCAGAAAGCAGCCCGAGGCGATGATGCGCCCGCCGAGAATAATCGAGGCTCCGTCATGCATCGGGGTATCGTGACCGAAAATCGTCACAAGAAGGCTTGAAGAGAGATCGGCATTCAGCCTGGTTCCCGTCTCGGTGATGTCCTTCAATGTATTCCGCCGGATAAATACGGCAAGCATCCCGCGCCGCCGGTTGGACAGAATTTCGGCGGCGGTCAGCACCGATTCAAGGTGGCTGTGCTTGGAGCGTTTCCCGATGCGGAGCCAGTCGCTCTGCCCGATTTTAAGGAATATCTTCCTCAGTTCAGGCTGGAACACGATGGCGACGCCGATAAGGATGCCCGGGGCCAGAATGTTCAGCAGCCACAGCAGCGTATTCAATTTGAGCAAAAAGGCTATCGCATAGATGATGAGAAGGGAGATGGCTCCCTTCAGCAGCTGGACGGCTTGAGTCTTTACCAGAATACCGTAGGTGATATACAGCAAAAAAGCGAGAACCGAAATATCGAGCGCCGGCTGGATTGTCGCATACAGTGCACCCAGTTTTTTAATGAATTCCACGAGCTTGTATCTCCTGTAGTACCGAAAGAATATCGTGCGTTTCCCTTACGTCATGAACCCGCAGAATTGAAGCCCCGTTCTGTACCGAGACCAAATTGGCGGCAAGGGTTCCGGACAGCCTGTCGGCGGTTTCCCGCCCCGTCATTACCCCGATGAAAGATTTCCGCGAAAGGGCAACAAGGACAGGGTATCCGTGTCCGGCGATTTCTGCAAGACCGGCGATGAGCGCACAGTTGTCCGCATACTGTTTCCCGAACCCGATTCCCGGATCAAGGATGATTTTCTCTTTCTTTATGCCCGATTTCCCGGCGAAAAGCGCGCGGGCGAACAAATAGTCCGCTACATTGCGGACCACATCGGTATAGTGGGGATTTTCCTGCATGGTGAGCGGAATGCCCTGTTTGTGCATCAGGATAACCGGAATGTCCCGCTCTACGGCAAGGAGAACCAGAGCGGGGTCGTCCTCGAGGGCTGAAATATCGTTGCAGATATCGGCGCCCGCCTCGAGTGCGGCTTTCATGACAGCACTTTTACGGGTATCGACGGATATGGGAATTGTACTGTGTTTCCGTATCCCTTCGATGATCGGGACAACCCGGTCAATTTCTTCAGATGCGTCTATGTACAGGGAACCGGGTCTGCTTGATTCGCCCCCGATATCGATAATATCCGCGCCATCCTCTTCAAGAGAAAGCGCATTTTCGATGCCTTGCGTCGTACTTCCGCTCCGGCTTTTTTCCCAAAAGGAATCAGGGGTAGCGTTCACTATACCCATAATAAACGCGGGCAGTTCTGTCCGGATGAAGCCCTTCCCGGCCAGATGCAGAATCCCTGTCATATCAGGGATTCCAGCAGCTTACGCTCCCGGAGCGACTTCACTTCATCCGCGATATGGGCAGGCGAAAGACCTGCCGAAGAAAGGATTTCGGCCCGCGTACCCTGGGGATAGAACAACTCGCCGAAGGCAAGCACGGAGGTACGAATTTCAGGACAAAAAGAATGAACCAGGTCCGCAAGATATCCTGCGATTCCCCCCGTTTCAATCCCGTCCTCGACAAATACGATGCATTTATACGAAGAAACAACCTTGATGAAAAAATCCGCGTCCAGGGGTTTTATAAAGCGGATCAGATAGGTATCGACGGGGGTAAGGCCGCGGGCGAGCATATTTGACGCCTCATGCACCTCGGAATATATTCCGCCCGTGCATACAATAAGCGTATCAAGATTGTCGTGGTTCGTAAAAATCCCGCGTCCTTCCTCAAGGGGCAGGGAAAAGGCAGGGAGTTCCGTGGGACAGGCGCATTTCGGATAGCGGAGCATGACCGGCCCATCCTGCTTCAGGGCCCAGGAAACCATCAATTTCATTTCAGCCACCGATGCGGGGCATAAAATGGAGACGCCGGGAATCGGCCGGCACAGGGCTATGTCGTACAAACCCTGATGGGTTTCGCCGTCATCGGGAACGGCTCCCGCGCGGTCAAGGCCGAAAACGACAGGCAAATGCTGCAGGGCGACATCGTGAATTATCTGATCAATTGAGCGCTGGATAAAGGTGCTGTATATGGCAACTACGGGACGCATTCCGCCGGCGGCGAGGCCCCCGGCGAAGGTAACCGCATGCTGCTCGGCAATGCCGACATCGAAAAAGCGGTCCGGATAGCGGTGCTGAAAAGGGGTAAGTCCGGTACCCTTTGACATAGCGGCGGTGACGGCCACGATACGGTGGTCCAAAGCGGCTTCATCCAGAAGCGCATGGGAAAAAGCCTCGGTAAAGCTGGTGGTGTCGAATTTCTCGACCTTCCCGTCGCTTATGCAGAATGGGCCGATACCGTGAAAGGTCGAAGGATCATTTTCGGCAAGACTGTAGCCCTTCCCCTTCCGGGTAAGCACATGGACAACAACGGGTTTATGCAGGGCCTTCACGTCGCGAAGAACCTTTTCCAGTTCTTCCACATTATGTCCGTTAAGGGGCCCCACATATTCAAAACCGAGATCGACAAAAAGATTATCCTTGAAAAGAAGACCTTTCAGACCCCGTTTGAACCGGTAAATAAAATGCTCGAGGGGCTTGCCGACTAGGGGGATGCTACGGACGGCACGGTCAACCCGGTAGCGGAAACGCTGGTAGTTCGCGCCCATGGTGAGCCTGCTCAAGTATTCCGAGATTGCGCCGGTATTCGGACTTATGGACATCTTGTTGTCGTTTAGAATCACGATGAGATCATGATTGGCCTGTCCCGCATGGGACAGTGCCTCGAGGGCCATTCCGCCGTTCAGGGCGCCGTCCCCGATGATCGCAATAACTTTGCCGGTGTGGCCCGAGAGACGTCGGGCGGTCAGTATCCCGAAGGCGGCCGATATGGAAGTCGATGAATGACCCGTATCGAACATATCATGAACGCTTTCATCTTTCTTCGGAAAGCCTGACAGTCCGTCCTTTTTGCGTATAGTGGAAAACCGGTCGTAGCGTCCGGTAAGCATCTTGTGGGTATAGCACTGGTGACCAACGTCCCAGATAAAGGTATCATGAGGACTGGAAAAAACGCGGTGCAGGGCTATAGTCAATTCCACCACCCCGAGATTGCTTGAGAGATGGCCGCCGTTCAGTCCGACAACCTCGATGATGGTTTTTCGAATTTCCGCTGCCAGAACAGATATTTCCGGACCGGATAGTTTTTTTATATCCGTCGGGGATAAGATTCCCGCCAAAAGTGTTCGATTCATAGACCTACAATATACCATATGGAACAGCAAAAAAAAAGACCATAAACAAAAGTATGTTTACGGTCTACTTGGCGTATAAGCGCGCATGCTGCAAGGCAAGCCGGATATCATCAATATCCAAAAAAAATAAACCAAGCCAGTTGGAAAATCCGAAACGAATTATCCTGAGGCCTGGTATTTAATTATTATTTCTTGGACTTATGCCGGTTTTTTCTGAGCTTTTTCTTACGCTTATGAGTCGCGATTTTCTGTCGTTTTCGTTTTTTTCCACAGGGCACGTCGGCACTCCTTATCCATTAAGTCAAACAATTATGCATAAAATCTCATCCCCAGTCAAGTGATAGTCACTATACCGCGGAATAAAATGCAGAAACCGCCTCGGAAATCGATAAAAAGTCATCCGCGCCGACATGAAAAACACGGTCAAGGGAACGGATGAAGGTTTCTTGCCTTTTTGCATATTTCCGGCTGTCATGCTGAATTCGCCCAATCATGCGCTCCCGCATGGGTGCCGTCATGGGCTCGACCGGATTATCTCCCAAATCAGGGGTAAAAAACTCGCGGTAGCCAATAGCCTGCATACCAGGAAGTTCAGGTCCACAGCCGGCTGCCCGAAGGGTGGCAACCTCCGTTTCCAGGCCCGAATCGAACATTTCACGCACACGGCTGTCAATACGCGCGTACAGTTCTTCCCGGCTCCGGTCGAGCGAAATGACGAGAAAACGGTAACCCCTGCGCAGTATGGAGGGAAGCTCATACGAACTTAAGGGGCGTCCGGACGCCCGGGATACCTCGAGCGCGCGGATAATCCGGTATTCGTCATTGCAGTGGATGCGCGCCGCCGAAACGGGATCGACATCACGAAGCTCTTTGTACAGCACCGAAGCGCCTTCTGCACGCATACGGGAGCGGAGGGAAAGGCGCAGAACGGGATCGGATTCGGGGGTGACGGGAAGCCCATACAGGAAATTACGGATGTAAAACGCCGTTCCGCCCAGGATAACCGGCAATTTACCCCTGCGGTATATATCCTCGCAGGCGCAGTCCGCAAGGCGCACAAAGTCGCCTGCGCAAAATTGTTCCTCCGGATCGCAGATGTCAATGAGATGATGGGGTAATTTTTGAAGGAAGGAAAGGCCGGGTTTTGCGGTTCCGATATCCATGCCGCGGTATACCTGCATGGAATCGGCGCTGATTATTTCGGCCCTGCCGAAAAAAGGGCTTGAAGGAACGGTAAAAAGAGCTTCAGAGAGCGCAGTTTTTCCGGATGCAGTCGGTCCGAAAATAACCAGTACCGGAATATCATTCCCTTCAGTCATTTCCGGATACGTGACTGTTACAGTTTCTCGATTTTGTACTCTACCTGATTGGTAAAGACCTGGCGGGCTGCGAGAGACACAACTTTGTCGTCATTTTCCTCGATCGAAGAATCGCGCACCATGGAAAGCTGGTACGCACGGCGGATTGAGGCACAAGTGATTTCATATACATTGCCCGTAAATTCAACGAGCTGTTCCAATGGAAATATCATAAGCATAAATATATATAACTTTCGCGTTTTGTACAAGACAATCTTGCCTGACCCTCCATATTTCGTTACATTAGAAGAAGTCATAAACGGAGGTTCTATGGATACTACTAGCGGAAACCGGAATTCACAGCTGCCAAAATGGTTATCCCCATCAATTGTGCTGCTTGTGGTTCTTATTCTATTTGCCCTGATACTTGCAAGCACCAGTTTTTTCATTGTTGACCAGACCGAAAACGCGGTTATTACCCGTTTCGGCAAGTATGAAACGACTCTCGGACCGGGTCTCCACTTCAAGATTCCCTTTGGAATCGATAAAAGCTATAACGTTCCGACCAAAACCATCCAGACCGAACAGTTCGGATTCAGAACCGTAAAGGGCGGGGTTGTAAACACCTATGAAAACAATTTGACCAAAGAATCCACTATGCTGACCGGAGACCTCAACATCGTTGACGTTGAATGGATTATCCAGTACCGCATTCTTGACCCCAAGGCATGGCTTTTTAATGTCCATGAGGACGTGCGCAACACCACCATCAGGGACATCTCCCAGGCGGTAATCAACACCCTCGTCGGCGACCGCGCCATTCTGGACGTCATAGGTTCCGAACGCACCGCCATCGAGGCCAACGCGATCACCCTGATGAACGACCAGCTCAAGGAATTCGGACTCGGCGTCACCATCATGAATGTCCAGCTCCAGAATATCGTTCCCCCCGCAGGCGTGCAGGCGGCCTTCGAGGACGTCAACAAGGCTATCCAGGACATGAACCGACTGATTAACGAGGGCAAGGAAGCCTACAATGCGCAGATTCCGAAAGCGTCAGGTCAGTCCGACCAGCTTGTCCAGGTAGCGATGGGTTATGCGGCAGAACGCGTGAACCGCGCAAAGGGCGATGTGGCCCGCTTCAACTCGGTGTATGCCGAATATCGAAAGGCGCCGGACGTCACCAGGCGCCGCCTGTATCTCGAAACAATAGAAAACCTTTTCTCCGAGGCACGGGGAACTACGCTGGTTGACAAAAAACTGGGCAACTTCCTGCCCCTCAAGAATTTAACAAGCGGCTCAACGGCAGCGGCAGCTGCAACAGCGGCACTCGCAGGAGGAAATTGATGAAAAACTCAACCAAAATACTCATAGTTCTGGCAGTTATCGTTTTTGTCGGGATTACCGTCAATCCATTCTATGTAATAGAGGAAGGAAACCAGGTCGTCGTAACCCGCTTCGGCAAGATTGTCGATTCAAGCACCGCTGCCGGCCTCCATTTCAAGATGCCCTTCGTGGACAATGTGACCACCTATTCCAAAAAAATCATGGCCCTTGACGGAGACTCACAGCGTATACCGACCAAGGAAAACCAGTTCATCATTGTAGACACGACAAGCCGCTGGCGCATCTCGGACCCGGTCAAATTTTATGAATCGGTCTCCACCATCGAAGGTGCCTATTCCCGCCTGAGCGACATCACCGACTCGGCCGTCCGCACCGTTATTACGTCTGCGGGACTGAACGAAGTGGTGCGCAACTCGAATCTGATCAACGAACTGCAGAACAAGGAAAATTTTGCCCTTGGAACCGACTCAGTGGACGTCCCGATTGCATCCGAAAAGATCAAATATGAGACCATTACCCGCGGACGCAAGGAGCTGAGCATAGAAATGGCAGGCATTGCACGCGAAAAGATGCCCGAATTCGGCATCGAACTTTTGGATATCGTGCTCCGCCAAATCAAGTACTCCGACGAACTCACGCAAAGCGTATATGACCGCATGATAAAGGAACGCAACCAGATTGCATCGACATTCCGCTCGACCGGTGAGGGAAAAAAGGCTGAACTGATGGGCAAGCTTGAAAATGAGCAGAAAACCCTGCTTTCGAGCGCCTACAACAAGGCCGAGGTAATCAAGGGAAACGCGGACGCCGAAGCCTCGCGCATTTATGCTGATTCCTACAGTCGAGACCCGGAATTCTACAGTTTTTGGAAAAGCATAGAAACCTATAAAACCACCATACCGAATTTCGACAAGGTTCTTTCCACCGATATGGATTTCTTCAAATACCTGTATTCGCCGAACGGACGATAGGGACATGTATATTGTCAGCACAAAGGAGAATGAAGGCCGCTCTGTCCTGACGATGGACACGGGGATGACTCCCCGTGCCTTCGCCCAGACACGACTGCCGCAAACCCTCTCCCGAGCGGGATACATTATCCGCCCGTCGCTGGAGATAGAAGAATGGATACCTGAAGGGACCTTTTGCGATGAAACTCGGCCGAACGCGGCTATGCAGGTTTGGGGCCCGCTTTTTTCCGGGGACACCCTGCTTGCGTCGATCACCGGTGACGACAGGGAATCGGCGTGGAAAAAGCTGTACCAGTGCGTCTCCCTGATCAGCCGTGCCTCCATCGCGGGGAAAATTTCACCCGAAATTGTAACGGCTCTCTCGGGAGCCGGACCTGAAGCAATCCTCCTCGCTGAGGACGGAAGCGTCCTCCTTCTTCCGAGCGATCTGTATACACGGTGCATCGACGGCCATGGCGAAAAGAACGTGGTCGAGAACAGGCTTTTCTGGATTCATCCGGATTTCCGTACCCAGAATCCGAGCTGGTCCTTTGCCTTTTTGGCGGGGACCCTCGCGTACCGCATCATCGCCGGCAAGCCCCCCTTCCATCCGGGAGACAGCGCGCAGGCAGAAGAATTGGCGGTAAACATGCAGAAGGGAATTTTCGAGCCTCTGCAGCTGGCAGTGTGGGAAATCAGGGCAGCGGCCGCCTCGTGCATAAACGCACTCATATCGACGGGAATCGCGACTTCGACCGATACCCTGCTCGCTTTCGGTCCCGCATATTCTTCTATACTAGACCCCTCAAAAGAAGGGATTCCTCCGACGTCCGAATATACAGGCGAAAAGGCGAAAGCGGAAAAAAAACGCAAGGCCATCATTGCCAGAAAAAGGTTTTTCCACCGGCACCGCACCTCACTGATAGTAGGAGGTGCTATAGCGGCCCTTACGGCCGTCCTTGCCGGTACCTATCTCAATGATATCAAGGACAGGCCCGATACCAAGGGGCTGAACGCTCTGGCGGTTGTCACGGGATTCTACCGCGGACTTGCCTCCCTGGATCAGGAGATACCGCAGGCGTATCTTTTGCGCGGCGTTAAAACAGAATACTCGGACCTGATTACCAATCTGTATGTAACCTCGAAAGTACGAGAAGCCTATGAAAAGGATGTCGGGATTCTTTCGCCTGCGAGGCTCTTTCTCCTCCGTTCGCCGGAGAAAAAAACGGTATTTGGAATTACCGGACTTACCGCCGAAAAAGTCAGCGAAAACACCGCGGACGCCGAATATACCGTAAAATTCTATATATGGCTGCCGTTCTCGCCCGGCAGCGCAGATACGGCGAATCCTGAAGCCGATGTGCAATTGAGCGTGTACCAGTATCAGGACACCGTCATGCTTGCCAGCAGAAAAGGGCTCTGGAAGATTTCCAAAATACAGAATGTGCGCAAAGACCTGATCGAAGGCAGCGGGAAAGCCCTTCTGGAAAAAATTGCCGACGGCTCGGCGGATGTCCTGCCCTATGCGCCTTCACGGACCGATTTAGAAAAAGAAAAAGCAGCGCTCGAAGCGCTGCAGGGGCAAACGTTTTAATTATTTTTCTGCACACATTGTCGATCCCGCAAAACCCGGAGGTTCAGCGGGATCGACCCTTAATTCGGGAGGAGAATCATTCCGGTATACCGGCCCTCGAAAGCGGCCAGAAGCGGAAGGTTGCGGAACCGAGTATCCTGCTGACCGGCACAAACTGCGGCGCGAGATTCGACCGATACACGAACGAATATGCATCCTGGAGATCCACGGACGCAAGATGGTATTCATACGAATGCCGCATATCAAGCGAGTTGAAGCGGTTGTCTCCCATCATGAAATAATTGTCCGCGGGTATGTACGCATCCTTGCCCGCGGGAAACTCTCCCATATTCCGCTGATCATGATAATTTAAATAAGAATGAAATAAAACAGCCTCGGCGAGAAAAGAGGTTCTTTCCTTGTCCGAAGAAAACTGGGCAGCCGTACTGTTGGAGGCGAAGAGCTCGGCATTCCGCACTATGAGACGTCCGAAGTTCAGCTTCAGCAGAAGATCGAGGTGGAAGGATTCTTTGTCGAAAAGGTTTGCCCTTTCCGCTGATCCAATCCAGTCGGTCATAAAACTCCGGAACCAGAGCAGTCCGCCGTTCGTCGTAAGAAGAATCCGTGTCATTTCGTCATTGGACTCGTTCATTGCACCGATCTCCCGCCGCGCGCGGGGGAACAGATCGGGAACATCCCTGACGGTGTCCTTCGAAGGTTTTAGTGAGGCAAAACGCGTCACGAGACGCTGTGCCTCTTCGGCTGCCGCACCTACGTCGATATTGGAGCGCATTGATTCCACCGACTCAAGCTGGGTGAAGCCTTCAAGCGAAAGAGGAATGCGCTGCACCTGGGCCAATTCCGATCGCGGCAGGGATGCGATATTCCATGCCGCCCATACGGCATCCTCGGTCACGGGCTTAAAATCGGAATCCGAGGCGGTCTTGTTGTACAGAACTCCGTCGACCAGCATGAGCTTTTCGCCGGGTATGCCGGTAATACGCTTGACCAGAGGATCGGCTTTTTCGGCCCCGAATTCATCCCGGTTGATGTTTACCTTCGTAAAAGTAAGCATGTACACCAGCTGGCTGGTGAATGAGCGCACGCGCGCTTCCTTGGTATCATTGTAATGGGGATTGCTGAATACAATGATGTCCCCCCTCTTATAGGATCGCAGGCGGGGAAAACCTATCTCCGAAAGGGGAAACTTCGGACCTGAAGG
>JAYVSC010000231.1:0-3693 GCA_043775705.1 Spirochaetales bacterium
CTTCTCTTGCCGGGGCGCGGGCATGGATTCTTTCGGGAACCGAATTTGAAATCACCCTGGTTCCCAAGATTACCGCCCAATATCCCGGTCTCGCCGTCGTTGACGGCACGGAGGGCGTGACTTTCCGCCCGATGGACGCGGAGCTTACCGTTGCGGGCGACTCGGGCGATGCGCATGACGAGGCCGGCACTATTGACCGTCACACCTGGCTCGGCCGCGCCCCCGCAAAAATCATGGCTTCCCATATACGGGACGTTCTGCTCAGGCTTGATCCCTCCGGCGCCGATTTCTATAACGGCAATTATGAGAAGCTGATCGCGGACATCGATGCAGTATACGCCGATCTGAAGGTAAGCCTCAGCCCCCTGTCCGGCAAGACCGTCCTCGTGTTTCATCCGTCCTTCGGTTACTTTCTCGACGAGTTCAATATACGCCAGGAAGCGGTGGAGACCGGCGGAAAGGAGCCGACTGCGCGCACGCTCTCCGATCTGATCGACAGGGCAAAAGCCGAAAGGACGCCGGCAATCTTCGTGCAGGCTCAGTTTCCCGTAAACGCGGCAAAAAATATCGCCGATGCGGTCGGCGCCGAGGTGGTTCTCCTCGATCCCCTTTCCCCGGACTGGCTTATGAATATCAAGGTTATCGGCACTGCCCTGCAAAAAGGAATACGTAAATGACAGTTAAATCCGCATCCGCAGAACAGACGCGAAGCGGTCCGGTCGCCATCAGGTTTGAGCAGGTGTCCTTTTCCTATGGTTCCGTTCCTGTGCTCGAGGCGGTGAGTTTTCACGTGCACCAGGGCGAATTTGCGGCTCTTGTCGGACCGAACGGCGCCGGAAAAACAACGGTTCTCAAGCTGCTTTTGGGACTCGAAAAACCGGACGGCGGAACCATCAGCCTCTTTGAGAATATGGGCGGCATTGGCGGAAAAAACGGCGCCGGGCGGAAGTTTATCGGATACGTTCCCCAACACGCGAACTATGACCCGACCTTTCCGATCAGCGTAAAAGAGGTTGTCCGGATGGGCCGGCTCAAGGCCAGTTCGCGCAGCTATACCCCCGAAGACGAGGAAGCCGTCCTCGAGGCCCTGGACAAGGCAGAGATTTCCGATCTTGCCTCCCGCTCCTACTCGGCGCTGTCCGGCGGACAGAGGCGCAGGGTGCTCGTCGCCCGCGCCCTCGCATCCCGTCCCCTTCTTCTTGTGCTGGACGAGCCCACGGCAAACATGGATTCGGAAAGCGAAGCGCGTCTGTTCAAGACCCTCGGGAATCTCAAGGGCGGCACCACGATACTGATAGTCACGCATGACGCGGGTTTTGTGTCGTCCCTGACCGACGTGGTGTTCTGCGTCGGAGACCGGAGCTTCGCCGGAAGCGGGTGCACGGTGGTGCGGCACCGGACGGAACCGGTGGAAAACGCGCCTCCCGAACTGTATGGGGGAAACGCGGTCAAGGTGCGCCACGACGTTGCCTTGAGCGACAGCTACTGCTGCGGAGAGGAGCATATTTCATGACGGGTTTTATAAGCGCGCTGTTCAATCCTTCGTTTTCATTCATCCGCAACGCATTGATCGCGGGCCTGCTTTCGTCGATCCTGTTCGGCGTGCTCGGCTCCATCGTGACCGTCAAGCGCATAGCAGGACTTGCCGGCGCCATAGCGCATGCGGTACTCGGAGGCATCGGCATGGCCCTGTATTTCTCGGTGACGGGCATTTTTCCCTGGCTGACCCCGATGATAGGCGCGATCGTGTTCGCGGTCCTCGCCTCTTTCATCATCGGCGTGGTGTCCCTGCGCGCAAAGCAGCGCGAGGATACGGTGATCAACGCGATTTGGGCCATCGGCATGAGCATAGGCGTTCTTTTCATGGCAAAGACCCCGGGCTATACCGATCCGACGAGCTACTTGTTCGGCAACATACTGCTCATTTCTCCGGGCGACCTCTACATGCTCGCGGGTCTCGATGTCATCGTGGTTTTTCTCGCCTGGCGTTTTTATCCCCAGCTCGAGGCTTCCTCGTTTGACGAGGAATTTTCCCGGGTCCGCGGCGTCCGCACTGATGCGGTGTTTCTTGTCCTGCTCGCGGTCACTGCCGTCGCGGTGGTGCTGCTGCAGACCTTCGTCGGTATCGTGATGGTCATCGCCATGCTGACCCTTCCCGCGGGGACTGCGGGCTATCTCGCCAAAAATCTCGCGGGCATGATGGCGTTCAGCTGTGTTTTCTCGGCCGTCTTCACTGTTGCGGGCCTTTCGCTGAGCTGGACGCTCGATGCGCCTGCCGGCGCAGTCGTCGTCGTGATCGCCGGCGCCGTCTTCCTGCTTGCGGCGGTCGTACAGCTCGCCCTTCGCAGGTTAAAGCGCTCGGAAAACAGGGGTAGGAGCGCTTCTTCATGACCCGGTCCAGAAAAGCCGTGCTTGACATTCTCGTCTCCGCGCAGGAGCCCCGGTCAGCCTCCGATGTGTTTGCCCTGATGGCCGGCAGCGCGGATCAGGCGACGGTGTACCGTACCCTTCATTATCTCGAGGAAAACGGCTTTGCCGAATCATTTATCCTGCACTGCACCTCGCACGGAACCGAGCGTTTTTATACGGTTTCCTCATCCGGAGCGGGGGAAAAAGAGATGCACCGGCACTGGTTCCACTGCGAGGACTGCCACCGCTTTACCGATCTCGGGAACTGTACTTTGGACGACCTGGTGCAGGGTTACGAAACGCGCCACGGGATCGAGGTCAAGACCCATACCCTCTACCTGACCGGCGTATGCGCTTCCTGCCTGTCCCTGTCGCAAGTTAACGGATGATTTTTTTCGAGATGATCTCTGCGGCAGCCCCTACGAGGCGCGCGCAGGGACGTGAAGCATAGTACTGCGCGTTTCGTTCGGATGGATCGGGAGGAGCGGGGCATTCCGCTTTTTCCAGCAGCTCCCTGCAGCAGGTTGTCCCGAAACGTTCGGTGAATTCGGCGTTTACTTCTTTTACCAGGTCATAGAGCCTTTTTTTGGCCTCTGCATCTTCCGGGTTATAGTCCCCGGCATACAGCCCCGTGACGAAAACCATGCCGCTTACCGCTCCGCACTTTTCCCTCAGTCCACCGATGCCGCCGCCGAAACCGGCCGTCATCCTCAATATCGATTCCCGAGAAATTCCGAAGTCATCGGCGAATGCCCCCGCGGTGGCCTGGGCGCAGTTATACCCTTCCATAAAAAGGGCCACGGCCCTGTCATGATGCGTTAAAACGTCCTGTGTATTCATGAAGGGTAGTATATATAAACTGATTGAATTCCGCAATGTCGGCTCGATCTCGGCTCCCTCCGCTTTTTTTGCTGTTCAGCATCGTGAACGCGTGGTATTATTTCTGAATGACTAAACGGAATAAAAAAGAAATAAAAGCGTTCATTGACGTAGTCTCTCTGCATCCGGGAAATCTCTGGAATGAGTATACAGTGGCGCAGCTGCGGACCGAGTACGTGATAAATCTGATAGAGAGCATCATGTTTCTGGCGCACAAGACGGCATCCGAAGCGACCCTCGTTTTTTTGGCGGCGGTGCGCTACCTTGCGGGCAGTTATGACTCGTTTATCGCGCTTGCTGTTAATAATAATTTTCCCGTTTTCGTGAAGGCCCATGAGGCTCAGGTAAGGGCAATCGGCGTGCTGCGCAAAGTGCAGGCGAATCTGCCGGAGCGGGCCTTGACGG